>JAZOWJ010000100.1:0-4019 GCA_045659125.1 Acutalibacteraceae bacterium | reverse complement strand
TTAGATGTCCGCAGACATATACGGTGGTAAGACCTTCGTCGGCATATTTTTTGACGACTGCCTTGAGCTTGTCGGAGGCTTCACCGAGATTTCTGGAAGCAGGAATATTTGCATCGTCATGCGTTCCCATGAGTAATTCGTGCGAGATGATGAAGCAGGGCATACCCGTCTTTGCGGCTTCTGCAAGCAGGGAATCGACCCATGCAATCTGCGTGTCGGAAATGTAAGGGTCAGGCATGCTTTCCGTGCCCAATGCAATAAAGTAGCAGCCGTTGACCACCTTGTAGTAATAATTGGTTTCGGTCTGAATGCCTTGCTTGTTCAGAAATTTCTTGAACAGGTCGGAGCCCTCATCAAAATAAGGCTCTTCCACGCAGGTGGCACGGGAATCATGGTTGCCCATCGAGGGGATGAGATTCTCCGATTTGTTATACATGGCCAGCATGACGTTGAGGTTGTTGTATTCCTTTTTGTTGCCGCAGTTTGTGATATCGCCTGCAATGGCAATGGCATCCAGCCTTTCTTCGGATGCATTGATGTCGGCAAGCAGACGGCGAAGATTGTCGTTTCTGTCACGCACAGGGTCACCGTCGGCATGAATGTCGGCAATAAGCACGGCATTCATCAGCACCTCTTCCGGTTTTTCCGCTTCGTAGGTTTCTTTATAAAAGCCCAAGGATTGCGGAATCAAAGAAAAAACACAAGCAATGGTTGCAAAAAATGCAGCAATTTGTTTCATCATATCTTACAACTCCTTGAATGGATGTATTTAATTTCATAATACATCACATTTTTTATTTAATCAATACCCGAATGGTGATTTTATTCGTGACCGTCTAAGCCTAAAATATAATCCGCCGTCACATTATAGTATTTGCAAAGAGCGATAATATGCCGTACCGGGATTTCATTTTCGCCTTTTTCATAGCGGGAATACACTTGTTGTGTCGTGCCGAGATATTCGGCAACTTCCCGTTGCGTTTTGTCGTGGTCCTCGCGTAAATCCTTGATAATTTCAATATAACTTTTCATCACTATCTCCCTTTTGTCGGTGATAGTTAAATTTTACAATACACTACATTTAGTGTATTGACTTTACATCAGATGTGGTGTATAATCTGTTTGTAGAAAACAGACTTATGGTACTTTTCATTAAAAAACGAAGGAGTATGTATATGGATATCAAGATGAAGCATTGCGGATTATTCGGTCATGATTGGATTGTGAAGGATGATAGAATAGTTTATAAAAAAGAGGAAATCCTTTTTTCTGATATTGTGCATATTTATTCTCCGACAACAAGCATGGGACAAATTATATTACAGTTTAAAACAACAAAAAAGAGATATACACTTGATTGTTGGACAAAACAGAAAGAAGATTTTTATAAAGCATTGGATCGCATTAAAAAATGTTCTGCTGACCCGCAGTATTGGAAAAAACCAATTGCAAAAATGACAGAGGAAGAGAAGGAGACCTATTTTAAATATGCTTATGATTGTTATCAGAACAATTTGATATCTATTGTTGAGTTTGATGCTATAAAAGTTGCATGCCTCGGAACAAAACCTATGTTTGATACAGAAACTGCTATGGCAATTCAAAATGCAACACTGAAAGCAAAGTTGGATTCACTCGATCAAAATAATGGAACGAAGACAATTATAAAAGATGCTGTGATTGGTGGAGTTGTTGCAGGTCCCGCAGGTGCTGTTGTCGGTGCGATTGTCGGAAAAAATGCTGTTGATAATAAAAAATAATATAACAGCAGGGCAGGGGATTTTTCTGTCCTGCATTTTTTGTGTATAAAGTAGTCAAAATATTCCTTCAAAATCCCTGTTTCTCCGTCGGAATGGGGATTTTGTGCGGTTATTTGAAATTTCTATTGCAAAACTTAAATTTATTTAATATAATATAACACCGTTAAAGTTTAAACTATACCCAGAGGTGTTTTGTATGCTTAAAGTAGTCAAATTCGGCGGCTCATCCCTTGCCGATGCCAACCAGTTCCGCAAGGTTGCGGACATCATCAAGAGCGATCCAGACAGAAGATATGTTGTTGCTTCTGCACCCGGCAAAAGGGATTCGCATGACACAAAGGTTACGGATATGCTTCTGCAGTGCTTCCGCCTTGTAAAGGACAAGAAGAGCATTGACGAAACATTCGATAAGATCACCGAGCGCTACAACGGAATCATCCGTGATCTCGGCATTGATTTCTCCCTTGATGAGGATCTCAAGGCTATCAAGGTTGCCATTATGCACCGTGCAAGCCAGGACTACATCGCAAGCCGCGGTGAATTCCTCAACTCCAAGATTCTTGCTAACTTCCTCGGCTTTGCATTCATCGATGCAGAAGAAGGCATTTTCTTCGATGAAAAAGGTCTGCTTGATGTTGAAAAGACCGACAAGGAGCTTGCCCGTCTGCTTTCTTACCACGAATATGCAGTTGTGCCCGGCTTCTACGGCGCAACACCCGACGGCATGATCAAAACCTTCTCCAGAGGCGGCTCTGACGTTACAGGCTCCATCGTTGCCCGTGCCTGCCATGCAGATATCTATGAAAACTGGACCGACGTTTCGGGTATGCTCATGGCGGATCCCCGTGTGGTCGAAAATCCGCAGCCCATTCCCGAAATTACCTACAGAGAGCTTCGTGAGCTGTCTTACATGGGTGCTACCGTCCTGCATGACGAAGCAATCTTCCCTGTAAGAAAGGCAAGAATTCCGATCAACATCCGCAACACAAACTGCCCCGATGCGCCCGGCACCATGATTGTGCACAAGGCCTCCAGCAACGTTGTTTCCACCGTCATTACCGGTATTGCCGGCAAGAAGGGCATCACTGCCATTCACGTTGAAAAGGATATGATGAATGCTGAGCTCGGCTTTGGCAGAAAGGTTCTCGAGGTTCTCGAAAACCACGGTGTTTCCTTTGAACACCTGCCCTCCGGTATCGACACCATGAGCGTGCTCGTTTCCGCAGATGCACTCGGCTCCCACAAGGGCTCCATCACTGCAGACATCGTCAAGAAGGTCAATCCCGATTCCATCACTTTGGTGGAAGGTCTTTGCCTTGTTGCTGTTGTCGGCCGCGGTATGGTCAACACCGAAGGCACCGCTGCAAGAGTGTTCACCGCCCTTGCAAACGCAAAGGTCAATGTCCGCATGATCGACCAGGGATCGAGCGAAATCAACATCATTGTTGCTGTTGACGAAAAGGACTACCACAAGACTCTTGAAGCCATTTACAACGAGTTTGTAAAATAAAATACAATAATAATACCGACTGCTTTCTTCGGATTGCAGTCGGTTTTTGCAATTGTTGCAAAGTGTTGTTATTTGTGTAAAAGAATCACATTATTTCCAAAATGTTCAGAAAAGTACTTGTAAAACTGTACAACACCTGCTACAATTGTTAAAAATATTATAATGAGTTATAAGGAGAAACCAAAATGAAGAAGCTTGTTTCTGTTGTTCTTGCTTTTGTGTTGCTGTTCAGCTGCATGCTGCCGGCCTTTGCAGAAGACACAGAGCATCCCACCATTTACATTACCGGTGCACAGACCAACCAGCTTGTTGATGCAAACGGCAATCAGATTTATCCCATCGTGGACGATGTGGAGCCGATGGACGTTGTCAAGGAAAAGCTCGGTCCCTGCCTTGTTGAGCTTGCCAAGGGCCTTGTAACCGGCAATTATGAAACCTATGCACAGCAGCTTTATGACATTATTGTTCCCATTTACGGTGTGGTTGCCCTTGACAAAAACGGCGAAGTCAGCGACGGCAGCCGTCCGCAGAACACCATTTACACCGTCAATGTGCAGAAGAAGACCTCCAACTACGGCCCCTGGGACTATCAGTTCTGGTATGATTGGAGAATTTCTCCCATGGCAGCAGCTGATGAGCTGAAGATCTACATCGACATGGTTCGCGAAGCTACCGGTGAAGATCAGGTCAACCTGACCGGCCGCTGCTACGGCGCAAACGTGATTGCGGCTTACCTTGTCAAATACCCG
>JAZOWJ010000099.1:0-9454 GCA_045659125.1 Acutalibacteraceae bacterium | reverse complement strand
CAGCTTACGGTTTTTCCATCTGCCGACAAGGAAATAGATTGCACCGGGCACAGCCGTGCCGTAGGTGGCAAGTCCGTAGCCGAGAAAATAGCCGTACAGCCCCATATTGAATACCGTTCCGAGCAGCCAGCTTAAGCCGATACGCAGAACAAGTCCGTCCAGCAAGGAGAACCACAGCCCGAGCGAGGAATTGCCGATCCCCGAGATGAAGCCGTTTGTGCCGCGCATGATTGCCATGGCAGGAAAGCTCCAAACAATGGCCTTGACAAAAACAGGTGCCAGTGCCAGCACCTCTGCATCGTCCGTGAACAGACGAAACAGCAGCTCGATGTCGGTCATATACACAATAAGGAACAAGGCATATATTGAAACACTGTAAATCCAGCTCCAATAAACCACCCGTCGGGTGCGTTTGATATCCCGTGCGGCAATATTCTGCCCGACCATGGCAGAGGCAGCATAGTTGAAGCCCAGGGTAATTTTGCGCACAACATCGTCCACCTTCAGGCCGACACCGTACACGGCAGATGCCGCCACACCGACCGAATTGACAAGTGCGTTCACAAAAAGCATGGAAATATGCACCGCTGCACTGCGCAGCGCAAAAGGCACACCGAGCGACACTATGCTTTTGGTCAGCTTTTTATCGGGATAAAAGGAAGCAGGCTTAAAGTCAAAGCCGAAGGCATCCTTGTGGCGAACAAGATAAATAATCGACCATATAAACGAAACTGCTTGACCGAGCACCGTTGCTGCAGCCGCACCGGCAACACCCCAACGGAATCCCTTGACGAACAGAAGGTCAAAAACAAGATTTGTTATTGCTGCCACCGCAATGTAAATACACGGTTGCACACTTTCACCCTCACCGCGAAGAATGGACGCAACAAGGTTATAGCCGAATGAGAAGATCATACCTGCCGTGCAGATATAAAGATAATCGCTTGCCATATCAAAGGCCTCTGCCGGGGTCTGCATCAATCTGAGCACGGGATTGCACAAAAACAGACCGCCGACGGTCATCACCACGCCGAGCATGCCGACAATGGTAAACAGTGTGCCGATGCACTTTTGCAGCTCGTCGGTTTTCTTTGCGCCAACAAGCTGTGCAATCACAACCTGACCGCCCATGGCAAAGCCCAGAGAAAGCATGGTGAAGCAATTGAACACCTGCGATGCGGTGGAAACTGCCGAAAGGCCGTCACTGCCGATAAAGTGACCGACAACGATCATATCCACAATGCCGTAAAACACCTGCAGACAGTTGCTGAGCATAAACGGCAGCGAAAAAAGGAGCATCTGCTTTGGCAGATTCCCCGTAGTATAGTCATGTATTATTTTTTTACTTCTTTTCTTTTCCATACTATCAGTATACCAAATATAAGCCGAAAAAACAACAAATAATATTAAAAAAAAGATTGCCCCTGCGGACAATCTTCATTTCTTATTGGATGGTGAATTTTGCCTTGATTTCTTCCGCAGCCTTCTTTTTGTAGCGAAGCAGCAGAATGCCGAGCACGACAACAGAGGCACAAAGCGCTGCCAGCCACAGCTTTGCCAGAAATCCCTCACGGATGCCGATTACCGCCATAGCAAGCAGGCTGCCTGCAGCCGTAAGCACTGCATAAGGCGCATTTCTGTGACCGTGCTTTTTGTCAACAAGTGCACAAATCAGCACGGCAAGCAACACAAAAATCACCGCGTTAGGTACAGCCGTTGCAAAGCCGTGCAGAGGAACATTGTTGGCCCTGCCGAGCATCATCTCAAAAAAGGTCAGCGACCAGATGTTCATAACAACATAATTACCTGCATGCAGCTGCTTTACAAAAAGGCATCTGCCGACAAGAGTCCACACCAACGGCACAGCGCTGTAAATAAATGCTGCCTGCATGGCATCGAGCACATTCAGCTTTTGCAGCACCAGACCGACAATTCCCGCAACAGCCCACAGGGCAAGGAAAAACGGGAATGCAGAGGGCCTGTATTTTTCGGTTTTCACCTTGGGACATTCGGAATAGCGGATTCCCTTGATTTTATGCTCATCTGCGTATGTTTTTGCACCGCACAAGGGACAGGCGGTGTAGTTTTCGGGCAGATCGATATTACATTCTCTGCATCTCATACCTCTTCACCCTCCCAATCACTGCTTTCCACGCGCACACGCATACCGAGACTTGTGAGTGTTCTGTAGAAGGTACGCACAAGGTCCGTCTGTTTGGATGCAACATTGAAGCAGATATTCAGCTTATCGTCAATACTGTTGATGGCACAGCCGACGGCATTACGCGGACCGCCGAGGAAAACCTCCATGCGGTCAACATGCTCCTTCATTTCAGGCGGCATTTTACAAACACCGAGATTTGACAGCGAGCAGGCAAATTTGTTTTGTCCGTTGATGTAGCCGAGCTTGAGCACAGGCTTTTTCACACCGTTGGGCAAAATACGCACCACGGGATTCTTTGCCGTGGACACATTCATGGTAACATTCTGCTCAAGCACTTCCTTTGCAGTTCCCTCCTTGAGCTTACCTGCGATGGCAGCAAGAATATCCTCCATTGTAGAGGATTTATCCTGCTTGAGAGTTGCACCCATATTGGTAAACAACGAAAAATTGCGCATGGAATTCACACCGAACAAGGGACGAAGCGACACGGGAACGGAAATCTTGATGGGCAGCTTGTTGCTTTCGGGTGCACACTGATACAAGGAATAAATATATACCGCAGTCAGAAATTCCGTAATGGTGATATTATGCTCCTTGCAATAGGGCTTGATGTCCTCCACGGGAACAAGCCCCTGGAACAGACGATTATAGTTCTTGACAGGCTTAACGGGATGCTGATAGCTGTTGCCTTCCTTGCGGGACATTCCTTTTTTTGTCTTGTCATACACCTTTTTGAATGCATCGACCACTTCCTCCTCGGTCGGCGCTTCGGTGATATCCACAATATGCTCGCTTGCAGGGATGTCAATGCCCTTCAGGCGAAGATACTGTGCGGTGAGCGCCTTGAGAACAGCGATGGTTGCACCGCCGTCGGCAATACCATGGAAGGTTTCCAGGCAAAGTCTGCGCTTGTAATAAATAATTTTCAGTGCAGGCTTGTCAGTATACCAGCGAGGTGTCGGCAGGCAGGGATGCAGATGCTCCTTTTCCACCACGGGCGGCTCGTTGGCCTTTTCAAGATACGGCCAGAAGTAGCCGTAGCGAAGCTGCACAAAGTAGGACGGAAAACGCGGCATGATGTCCTGCACGGCTTGTCTGAGCACATCGGGATCGATTTCCTCGGTCAGCACAAAGCCGATTCTGTAGCCGCAGATCCACTGGCTGTTGGATGAATAGGGATAAATGGTTGCCGCGTTGTCGAGGTCAAACCAGGTTTTGTTCAGATTACTCATTGACGGTCTCCTGCTGATTCTGTTTGTTCTTTTTAACCATATTTTTGGTGATGAGGCTGGAGATGAGCACAAACACTACGATTGCAACCACGGGAATGGCGGTCAGCCACGGCTTTTCGCCGACGGTTTTCAGTGCCGTGCCGAAGCCTGTGTAAACAATAACAAGCGGCAGCATGCCGAGATTTGCACCGATGAAGAAGTTTTTGAACGAGATGTTCATTGCACCGAACAACAGGCTTGACAGGTCACCGGGCAGAAGTCCCGACAGCTTGACAACCGCAACGGTCTGCATTTCGTTTGCACCTGCAAAATCATCGAGCTTTTTGATGGCCTTGAATTTTCCCTTGAGGGTATCGACCATGCCTGCCCCCGTAAATTTGCCGAGGAAATAAGGAATTGCAAGGCTGAGCACAACACTGACAAGGTTTACAAGCAGAGCCACAAAGTAGTTGGGCAGCATGTATGCCGCAATAGAAAACACCACTGCAGGCGGAAACACCAGTGCAAAGGATTTGACAACGGAAAAGGCAATCACAACAAAGGCGATGGTTGCAGTGCCGCCGGTAATCATTTTGCTGAGCTCAGGAATATTGCTGACCTTAATGTTGTATTTTTGAATAAGAATGATGCACACAACAACCATAGCGAGCATCATAACGCCTGCGGCAATCTGCAATGCCTTAACCAGCTTGCCGTAATTCTTCTTTTCTCCCATAAGAGCCTCCGAAAAAATAATTTTCTTCATTTTACAGCACTGCCATGCTGAAGTCAATGCACGAAACACAAAAATCAAAGTTTTTACATAAATAAAATAGTAAAAAATGAGCCGCCCTCGTAAAAGGGCGGCTTTGGTTGGCATTGCTTATTTCTTCTTTGCGGCCTTGGGCGCTGCAGGAGCCTTCTTGTCGAAGATGGTCTTGACAACAAACAGAGTTGCAATCATCAGGACAATAGCGATGGGCAGGGTGATGTACCACTGCGGAATGAAGCCTGCAATGACATAGGCAACAGCGGAAACACCTGCAACGGTGAGTGCATAGGGCAGCTGGGTGGATACGTGGTTGACGTGGTCGCACTGTGCACCTGCGGATGCCATGATGGTGGTGTCGGAAATGGGCGAGCAATGGTCACCGCAGACAGCACCTGCCATACAAGCAGAGATGGAAACGATGGTAAGCGGGTTGTCTGCACCGAATACGGAGAGAACAATCGGAATAAGAATACCGAAGGTACCCCAGGATGTACCGGTAGCGAAGGACAAGCCGACAGCAATGATGAAGATAATGGCAGGAAGCAGAGCCTGCAGACCTGCAGCAGAGCCTTCAATGAGGTTGGAAACGAAGATCTTTGCACCGAGAGAGTCGGTCATAGCCTTCAGAGTCCATGCACAGCCGAGAATAAGGATAGCGGGCGTCATGCTCTTGAGACCTTCAGGCAGGCAGGACATAAGATCCTTGAAGCCGACAACGCGTCTGATAAGCATGTAAATAACAGTGAACAGGATTGCAATACCCGAGCCGTATACAAGACCGACAGAAGCATCGGAATTGGAGAATGCATCGATGAAGTCGTGGCTGCCTTCAGCACCGAAGAAGCCGCCGGAGTAAATCATACCAATGACACAGCAGATAACAAGCACAACAACAGGGAGAATAAGGTCGATAACCTTGCCCTTGGGGTTTGCCTTCATGTCTTCGATTGCTTCAACCTGACCGGAGGTGAACAGGTCACCGTTCTTTGCGTTTTCTTCATGAATCTTCATCTTGCCGTAGTCAAGACCGGTGATGGCAAGGAAGATCATCATAACAACAGTCAGCAGAGCGTAGAAGTTGTAGGGGATTGCGCTGATGAACAGCTTGATGCCGCTTTCTGCACCTGCAGCATTTGCAAAGCCTGCAACTGCTGCTGCCCAGGAGGAGATGGGAGCAATGATGCAAACGGGAGCAGCCGTTGCGTCAATAAGGTATGCGAGCTTGGAGCGGGAAACCTTGTGTGCATCAGCAACAGGACGCATAACCGAACCGACGGTCAGGCAGTTGAAATAGTCGTCAATGAAAATCAGAACGCCGAGAGCGATGGTGGCAAGCTGTGCGCCGACACGGGACTTGATGTGCTTGATTGCCCATCTGCCGAATGCAGCGGAGCCGCCTGCCTTGTTCATCATGGCAACGAGTGCACCGAGAAGAACAAGGAAGATGATGATACCCATGTTGTAGCTGTCTGCGAAGGAAGCCACAAAGCCGTCGCTGAGAATGTGAACAACTGTGGTTTCAAAATTGCCGCCTGCATACAGCACACCGCCAAGGATGATACCGAGGATCAGGGAGGAATAAACCTCCTTGGTGATCAGAGCAAGCACGATTGCGAAGATGGCGGGAAGCAGAGCCCAGAAGGTTGCATACATCGGAATTTCTTCGCGAACCTTAGCAATGGCAGCCGCAATGTTGGTTTCAAAATCGGGGTCGGTTTCGAGGTTGTCGGCATAGCCGTCAACATATTCCATAGCCGAATCGAAGTCTGCAAACAGGGCTGCGTCTGCATCTTCTGCGATTGCGTCATCCGCAACAATATCGCCTTCGGTTGCTGCATCATCCACGGGAGCCATCAGAAGAACATTTTCTTCTGCGGCCACATCGCCTTCAGTTGCAGTCATGCCTGCAAAAACAGTGCCGAAGGTGAATGTGATGATACACATCATCAGAACGACGAAAAATCTGCGGGAGCCTGAAATTTTTCTCATTTTCTTTTTCCTCACTTTCCTGATAAAACCGCAATAATACTATACAGTTTTAACTTATTATAGTACGAAAGTTATTATAAGTCAACAAAAATGTAAAAATCCGCAAACTTAATTTATGTGACACACAAAATCTTGTTTTATGCACAAATGTGTGCTATAATGAATGTAAAGCTTTCTTACAAGGTGATATTATGACAAAAAAATTTTTTTATTGTGAAAAATGCGGCTCATGCCGTGCAAACGATGAACGCGATACACGCGAGGAAATGTCCTGTCCGTTCTGCGAAAACGGAATGACCTACAAGGGCAACTATGACTGGGCTGCCACCAGCATGCAGGACCGTGATAATATTCTTGCAGGCTGGAAGCAGGAATCGGTTGACAACGGCAACCTCAATGAAGCCCTGTTTGCTGCCCGTGAGCACCAGAATGTTGCAAACACCAACACCAATAAAGGCCCAACCTCCACTGCACAGAGTGACCGTGCCGCCATTCAGAAGGCGCAGGGGCTCGAACGCATCGGACCGATTCTGCGCACAGGTGCAAAGGGAATCGGCTTTGTCGGAATGCTGCTGACCCTCATTTTCGGCATTTGCCTTGCTGTTTTCGGCGGCACACAGGCAACACTCGTCATCGGTATCGGCATTGCGGTGATCGGCCCGTTCTTGTCCTTCGTCGGCATTCTTGTGCTGTACGGTCTGGGTGAGCTCATCGTGCGCACAGGTGAAGTATCGATGAACACAAGACGATAAGCTTCTGAGATAACAATGCAAAAATCCCTTTCTGCTGTCGGCACATTTCGGCTGACAGCAGTTTTGCTTTTCTGCCGTGGCGCAGGTGAAAACAAAAATAAAATGCGGTTGCTTGCGAATGTAATTTTTTTGCTGCTTGCATTGCGGCATTTTATATGTTAAAATTAAGAATACTTTTGTAATATTAACGAAGAAAGGAGTGTGTGCCGTGAAACGAGGTATTGTCTTGCGTCAGTTTTTTTGCATTGTACTGTGCTTGTGGACAACCGTTCTGCTTGCCGTGCAGTTTTCACCGCGCTTTATGCAAACCAAAATACCGACCGATTATGACGGTGCACGCTCATACACTGTCACACAGGCACACAGGGCTGAAGAACAAGCCGTTTTCGTTGTGACAGAAGCACCTGCTGAAATATTGACCATGCAGGAAGCCCTGCCCGAAGCCGCAACCGTTGCGGTTACAACAACACAGCAAACCCAAGCCGCAACAGGACCGCAGGCAACACCCCCTGCAGCTTCCCTGCCGAGCAAAAAACCGCAGGCACCTGTTACACAGCCGCAGACCACACAGGCAGCCGAACAGCCGACAACACAAAAATCCAATCTGCCCGTTATTGACAGCATAGAACCGGAAAACACAGGGGAAACCACCGTGCGTCCCCTGCGCTTCGGTGCACAGGTCACCACCGCACTGCCTGCTGACGGCGCAGGTGTTGTGTATGTTCTTACGGTTACCGAACGCGGCTTCATCCGTTGCACACTGGGCTATCCGTCCAACGGACCGTTCAGCGAGGTGGGCTGGAAGCTCACTCTTTATGAAGAATATGACATGGTAGGCAACAGCAATTCCACTGCATACCGCAGGCTCAACATACTGTCCTCCAATGTGGCAAGCGACACCGTTACCTCTGCCGGAATCGGTGTGCAGCCCGGCACTTACCGCCTTGTGCTTGCACAGAACGGCAAATTCAGCAACGAGGATGTAACCGTGCTTGCCGAGTTTGCCGCCGAAAATAACCGCGAAAGTGAGCCCAATGACACCCCCACCCGATATACCGAGCTGTATGCAGGCTACACCATAAAGGGCTCCTCCTCCAAATATGAAACCTCCACCGAAACGGACGAGGACTGGTACTTGTTCCGTATGCCCTATGACGGCTATGCAAATTATTCCTTCTTCCACGAAGCAATGGACATGATTTCCGTTGCATGGCAGATTACACTTTATGACAGCAGCCTCAACCCTCTGAGCTTCAACAATGCCAACATTGCAGAAGGTAGTGTCACAGGTGAGCAGGTTGGTCTGCGAAAGGGAATTTATTTCATCTGCATCAAAGGTCGAGTCCACAGCACACAGGATTATGAGCTGAAGGTGGATTGTGTGCAGGCAGATCTGTTTGAGCATGAAAGCAATGACAGCTTTGCAACGGCAACCCCCGTGCAGCACGGTGCTGCATACAACGGTATGATGAACAACCGTGCACAGGGCATTGACCTTGACTATTACGCAATTGATCTTACCAAAGCAGGCTCGCTGCAGGTAACCTTCCGCCATGCCGCACTCGAAGAAGACCAGGACGGTTGGAATGTTTCCGTTTACAACACAGACGGACAAAAGCTGCATTCATTTGTTTCCAACTGGATGGACACCGTCAATATCTCTCCCGAGCTCGGTGTTCCCGCAGGCAGATACTATGTGTGCATCGACAGCGACAACCGCTACTTCTCGGGCATTCCGTATACCGTGGAAATCACCCACACAAATGACACCGGCTTTGAGGCAGAACCAAACAACACGGTCGAAAAGGCAAGTGAGGCCGTCATCGGCAGACCCGTCAAGGGCTCGCTGACACAGACAGGTCTTGATACGGACACCGACTGGTTTGTGGTGCATGTGACCGCAGATGCAGACATCTGCCTGACCTTCAGCCACGAACAGATCAATCTCGACCGCCTCGGTTGGCTGGTAACCCTGACCGATGCAGACGGCAATCTGATTACTCCAATGGACAAAAACGGACTGCCGCTGACCGATTCCATGGGTGCAATCCGCAACGACCTGCCTGTCAACTGGAATGAAGCACAGGCAAGCGCTTACTACCGCCTGCGCACAGGCGATTACTACTTCCGCATTACAGCGGGCGATTTCTTCAACAGCGAAACCTACACCCTGCTGCTCAAAAAATCTTAATTGCAAAACGGGGCAGAATTATTTTTCTGCCCTGTTTTCATAAGAATTGACAAACAGATAAAATTCTGCTATAGTAAACAAGCACAAGCCTCCTTAGTTAAATGGATATAACAAGCCCCTCCTAAGAATTAGTTATAACAACCGCCTTTCCTTAAAAAGCGATTGATACAAAGTTAATATTGTCACTATGCCTCCATAGTTAAATGGATATAATAAACCCCTCCTAAGGGTTAGTTACAGGTTCGATTCCTGTTGCGGGTGCCATTTTTCATCTTTACTTTTCTGGGACTATTTTTGATAATATCTTTACTTTCGCACCATAATACGCTATAATAAGTAAAGAAAGCGGGTGTGTAGTATGTTTTCTTATAATGG
>JAZOWJ010000098.1:0-1349 GCA_045659125.1 Acutalibacteraceae bacterium | reverse complement strand
CGTCGGCAAGCAGAATTTCGGGGTCGTTGATGAGCGCACGGGCAATTGCAACACGCTGCATCTGACCGCCCGAAAGCTGATTGGGTCTTTTGTTGATCTGTGTGCCCAGACCGACCTGCTCGAGCGCTTTTTTGGCGCGCTCCTTTCTTTCTTTCGGACCGACACCTGATAATGTCAGAGCAAGCTCAACATTTGCAAGAATGGTCTGATGGGGAATCAGGTTATAGCTCTGAAACACAAAGCCGACTGAATGATTGCGGTAGGTGTCCCAATCGTTGTCGGTGAAATCCTTTGTAGATTTTCCGTTGATAATAAGGTCACCGTCGGTGTAGCGGTCAAGTCCGCCGATAATGTTCAGTGTGGTTGTTTTACCGCAGCCCGAGGGGCCGAGAATGGAAACAAATTCACTTTTACGGAAGCAGAAGCTGATTCCCTTGAGTGCCATCAGCTTTTCTTCGCCGGAGGTGTATTCTTTTGTGATGTTTTTCAGTACAAGCATATCTTATTCCTCCGTTTCTTCCGTTTTGGTATTGGCTTTTACAGCCTTCTTTTTACGTGTGATTACAACAACAACTGCAGCAATGCCGAGCGCTGCAACGGCCACAATTATGGTGGTGGCAATGCCTGCGTTTGAATTTTCGTCTTCGGGTGCATAAATGATGTGCGGTACCTCGGTGCCGACATCAGATGCAGTCACATTTTCATCGGTTTCAAAAACAAGTAAATCATAGAACCATTTTACCATTTCATCATGGCTCATGCCTTCCATTTCGGCTGCGAAGGAGTCGGTGTAGGATGCAAAGGGATTGGCAGCTGTATCATCACCGCCTGCGAACGATCCCATCAGCAGGTTACCGTTTTCGGGCATTTGCATAAGGTTGACCATGAAATCCACAATATATGCGAGCACACTTTCCTGATCAGCCTGCACCATGGTGAATGTAGTGGCTTTGCCGTTGAAGGTGCGCTTACTTTCAATTTCCTTTGCAGTGCCGAGGGATGCAAGCTTTGTCAGTGCAGGAATGGGCGGTAATGCCATGCTCTGACCATTTTCGCTGTTTTGCAGCTGTGCAATCAATTTGTTGACCTGCTCCTCGCCGAATGTGAGGTCAAACTGCATGATCTGTTCAATCAGGCTCATCACATCAATTGAAAGTCCCGAGCCTGCAATAAAGGTCAGCACCGGGATTGCAAGTCCGTACAGCATTTTCATCAAGCCGCCATCGGAAATGAAGAAGCAAATGGTCGGCAGCTGTTCGGTCAGATACGTAACAGGGGATGCACACACCTTTTCAAGGTGCAAAAACAACGGTGTCAGAATATCGCTCAACAGCTTGCCGTTCGCTGCA
>JAZOWJ010000097.1:0-9518 GCA_045659125.1 Acutalibacteraceae bacterium | reverse complement strand
GGGGATGGGGCGTTCTCTAACTGCACCTCGCTGACCTCGGTCACCATCCCGGACAGCGTGACGAGCATCGGGGATTGGGCGTTCCATCGCTGCACTTCGCTAACCTCGGTCACCATCCCGGACAGCGTGACGAGCATCGGGGATGGGGCGTTTCAGCATTGCGACAGCCTGACAAGCGTCACCATCCCGGACAGCGTGACGAGCATCGGGGATGGGGCGTTCGCGGAATGCACCTCGTTGACGGATGTATATTACACCGGCAGTGAAGAACAGTGGAAAAAGATTTCAATCGGGGATTATAACACTGCTTTTACCAACGCAGCAATCCATTTCGGCAAATATGTAAATGCACAAGGTCTCACCGTTGAATTGCGTGAATCCGACATTGTAATTACACCAAGATCAAATCATGTCTTTGAAATAGTTACCAGAGTGATGCTTGGGGTTACCATGACAAGTGCTTCCGGATCTGTTGTCAATACGCAGGAAAATCCTGCATTTGTGATTCCGTTTGAGAAAAGTTCAGGCAAAACCGTACTCACAAAAGATGGATACAAAGATTATATTATTCCTGCCGATGTTGTTGCATCATGGCGATATATTGAAGTGGAAAGCGGGAAAGATTCCACTCCTGCCTATAAACACACTGCCGTTCTGCAAACAGCTGCTAAGGATAACAAGCCTTATGTTTCCACCGTTTTTGCAAGAGAAGACAATGCCGGTGCCTACAGCGAAATCCGCGATGCAACATTGAAAGTCAGTGCAGGCAAAAAATACAACATCATTCTTTCAGCAGGAAACACCGGCAACGGCACTTGTGAATATGTAATTGAGCAAAATGTAAATCACAAGATTTCAAACAAAACCGGCATTTTTACGGATGTTGAGTTGTTCGATAAGCTGATTTACGGGCTTGATTGCTATGCCTATGTAAAACGCAGCGACGGAACCTGCAGTGATTTGGTAAAAATTAACATTGACAGACAAGCAGCGTCTTTTAATGATAACGTAAACAAATTCCTGAGTAGTTCTACCTTGAATCTGTTGGGAAAAGATTTTCTGAAATACAAAATACCATCCGACATACCGCTTTTCGGTGATGCTGAAATCAGTTTCGGTGCATTTCAGTTTCCGGTAGGCATTGAAATGGAAGGCGACAGCATTCAGATGTCGATTGGTGCTGATATTTTCAGTGCTAAACAAGAGTTAAAAGAAAATTCCTATGATAAGTACAAAAAGTGGAAAACAGAATGCTTTTCAGATTGGAAAGATATTGTCAACGGTGTTACAATTGAAACCGCGGTTGACAAGACCACAGATAAAAACATAGATGCAAAAAGCAAATATGACAATGCAAGGGATAATTTTATCAAAAAGATCTGGGGTAAAGAACCTCCCTCAATGAAAAATAAGAGCAAAAACTGGGACGTGTCTGCACTCGGCTATATTGATGCAACATATATAAACGGTCAACTTGTTGTAAAAGAAGCCTGTCTGAGTGTGGAAGGATCTTTTACTTTCAAATATTCGCAACAGGGCGCAGTTTGGATCATTCCTGCCTATGTTTATGTTGAAGCAGGGGCATCACTCGGCGGTTCCGCCACGGGCTCAAGAGTTGTTGCGGATAACGCGGTACCGTTTCAGTGGGAATGGGTGCTGAAGCTCAATCCAAAACTGCAACTCGGCGCCGGCGCCGGAATTAAAGATTTTGCATCTCTCGGGATTTATGCAAAAGCTACTATGCCGATCGTTTTTAATTTTACAAAAGATCAGTTTATAATGGATGTGAACGGTGAATTCGGTCTTGAAGCACAATTCTGTATTATCAAGGCGGAAAAGGTTTTGTTGGATGGAACAACAAATCTGATAAATCATTATTGGGGCAAAAATGAAAGGATGTTGCGGCTTCCTGCCTATGTAGTGAACACTTCGGCAATCGGCGATGTCGGCATAGCACAAAACACGGCACAGACTGAAATAGTGGATCGTGATTACCTTTCTGAAACATCTGCCTGGCTCGGCGGATCACAAACTGTTCGCCGTGTGGGTGCAAGTGCAAGAGCATTGCAGCAGGACGGACTTGTGCTGACCGATCTGCAAACCTCCGTCTTTGAAAAAGCCGAACCGCAGGTGGTTGCATTTGGCAACAAACTGTTGATGACATGGGTTGAAGATGATGCAACGAGAGATGAACTCAATCGTATGCGCCTGATGTATTCAATCTATGATGGTAGCAGTTGGAGCCAACCGAGAGCAGTTTACGATGACGGATGCAATGATACAACACCTGCCATTGCAACAGACGGAACGGATGAGTATTTTGCATGGCAGAAGATTGCTTCTGTCATAACGGAAGAAACGGCAACCATTGAACATCTTGTTGCTAATACGGAAATCTATACAGCCGTATATGACAGTGCAAGCGGCAGCATTACGGATGTTACCCGCAGAACGAACAACAACTGTTTTGATTATGCACAGAGCGTTACCGCCGCCAACGGCGAAGTTGTTTATTATTGGGCAACCTGCAACGACAATCAGATGAGCACAAGCATGGATAATACAATATACCGCGCCGGTTCCGATGAGATGGTTGCCGTTGCTGAGCAGTTGCCGTATGTTCTTTCCATAGCTGCCGAGGGTGAAGAATTTTCCTATGTAACTGATACAGACGGCGACCTTGCTACGGTCGATGATGTCAATGTGTTTACCGTTGCGGACAGCAATACCGTTGCTTTTGATAAGCAGGGCAATGCGGTTGCGCACAATGCCGCCGTATACGGAACAATTGACAATGAGTCTGTATTATTTGTTTCGGACGGAAGCAATATCTATTATTCACTCAATGATGAAATCATCACTGTCCTAAACACCGACACAACCGTCAATGGCCTGCAGTTTGCAGAAGTAAACGGCATGGAATATCTGTTCTGGACACAGAGTGATAAAATCGGCAATGTACTTTATGCTGTTTCTTATGTGGACAGCACATGGACAATGCCTGTTCGTGTAAGCAACACACAATCACTTCTTACCTGCATTGATATTGCAGTTCTGAATAATACTCTTTTTGGTGTCTGCACATCAACAGAAGTCATTTTCAATGAAGAAAATGAAACAACCGAAAATGGTGCTACTAATCTTTGTTGGTTCAGAATCAATGATGTGCAGGACATTGAAATCAGCGATATTTACATTGATGAAAAAGCACTCACAATCGATGAAGAAAACGAATTCAGTGTCTATGTTGTCAACAACGGCACGCAAACCGTTGAAAATCTGACCTTTACGATTGCAGATACACTCGGCAACGAAAATACCATTGAAAAGCAGGTCAGACTGTTGGCAGGTTGTGGTGATTTTGTCGAGCTGACCTACAGTGTTCCTGAAAACTTCAACACAACAACGCTTACGGTTTCGGTTGACAGTTCAGATATTGCAGACGGCAACCTTGAAAACAACAGCAGAGAAAAGCAAATCGGTGTACCGCAAATGGTGCTGAGTGAATCGGAAATTCTGATGTTTGACGACATGTATCTTGTTACCACAATGCTGACAAATGAATCGGATGTAGCCACCGAAAATGTAACAATAACCATTTATCAGGAAAATGCTGACGAAAGCATATACATACAGACAATTGAAGAAATTGATGCAAGAAAAACGTTGTTTGTGGATTTTGTGATTGATGAAAGTGATTTGTTGTTTGATGAAAACGGCATTGCAAAAGTCCTGATGACAATTGATAATAGTGAAACATATAAAGGCAGTCGGCTTGTTTATATCTTTGAAAAGAAAGAAGAAACAACATGCGCACATTCCGTAACGGCAATTGTCAACCAAAAGGAACCGACCGAAGCGGAAAGTGGTTATACAGGAGATACAGCCTGCGCCGGTTGCGGAGAAGTGTTGCAGCAGGGAGAAGAAATACCGTATGTTGTATACACCCTCGGTGATATCGACAACGACGGCAATATCACGTCCTCGGATGCAAGAACGGCACTTCGTGCAGCGGTTGGTCTTGATACTCTGACCGAAACGCAGAAAAAGGCTGCGGATGTGGATAAAAACGGAACGATTACTTCTGCCGATGCAAGATTGATTCTTCGCTGTGCGGTCGGCTTGGAAAAATTCTGAACAAATCAATACACAAAAAAATACAGGCAATCGGAAAACCGGTTGCCTGTGTTTTTATGCATTCGTTATGAAGTTTATTCTTCAACGGCAGGAATCAACTCAATGCCGTCAATTTCCTGCATAAAGCGGGGATAGAGGGCATTTGTGTAAACGGTCTGCTGGGTATCGCTCATAATGAGGTAGTTGATAAATGCAGCATAATCAGAGCCATGCTGGGTTGCCACATGTGCAGCATCCTTAACGAACCATGTGCAGGCAGGATAACGGCAGGTGGACGCATTGATGACTCTGTCGGGAGAGATGAATTCATCTGCAACATTTGCTGTCTGACCGTCCGTCAGGGTTTCACCGAAGGCAGCTGCAGTGCCGTAGAAGGAAGTGCCGTAAACCTCGATAACAGCATCACCCTGTGCATTTGCACGCTTGACAACGGGAGTCATGGGCTTGTTGTAGTTGGAAATGAAGGCAACAGGAATACCTCTTGCGATTGCACCGTCCACGATTTTTTCTGTGGAAAACAGGAAGGTGCGCATTTCGGCAAGTTCTTCAAGCACCAATGCATATTCATTTTCATAACCGCCGAACATAAATTCAACAGCCTCGTCGAAATCTGCTTCGGGGCACATGGACCAGATGCCCATTGCAAGACCGAAGGAATCACGAAGACCTTCGTCGAAAACGGTTTCCTTGTGCTCACCAACCAGATCATTGACATAATCACAAAGAGTTGTAAGCAATCCTGTGCGGGTAACAAGCTTGACAAGAGTCTTCACAAGCACATTCTGACCGCCGACAAGATTTTCGAGATAGGTGGAAAGCACTTCGTCGTCAAAAACGATATTGCCGGTAAACAGGTCGCCGACGGTATAGATACCGTTGAGCGCACCGGAAACAAAGGTGCAGTTGTAAACCGAGTCATATCCGTAATAATACATATAAGCGCTGGTAACAACCGTTCCCATGCTTGCACAGACGATGCGAACCTTGTCCTTGCCTGTTTCCGCCTTGGCGGTTTCAATCAGAGTGTTGAGCTCTGCAGCCAACATACGGGGGGATTTGCGCCAGTCATAGGTAAAATAGAAGCAATTTTCTGCACCGACTGTATCAACGGAAGTTGCAAGAATGCCTTCTTCACCTCCGCGACCCTTTTCATCAAAGAAGTCAGGATACTGATCGATAGAGGTGGTGTATTTGTCAACAACAATGTTTTCAATCGAATTTAAATTATGGTCAGACGAAATAGAACCGAACAAGGAATTGGCGGTATCCACCAATGCCTGCACCATACCCTTTTCGTTAAAAAGCATCATATTTGCAAGCAGCTTCACAACACCGGGAAAAATGTTGCCGAATGAAAAGGTCAGCGCAGGGCTGCCGTCTTCAAATTTAAGCCCCATAAAGTCAAAGCCGCGTACTACCACAACAGGCGCACCGTCATAAACAACAGCTTCGTTGCTTTCGGCTTCGGTTTCGGTTGCAAATGCAGGAATCATACAAGCAAAAACAAGAAGTGCGCTGAGCAAAATGCTGATAAACTTTTTCATTTTTGTTATCTCCTTTTTATATTTACGCAAGTGTTGCAAGCATAACAGCCTTAATGGTGTGCATACGGTTTTCGGCTTCCTTGAAAACCACCGAAGCCTCGCTTTCAAAAACCTCATCGGTTACTTCAAAAGCATCCAGACCGAAGCGTTCACCCATTTCTTTACCGACCTGTGTTTTGTGGTCATGGTAAGACGGCAAGCAATGCATAAAGATACACTGTGCACCTGCATTGTCCATGAGTTTTTTGTTGACTTGATAAGCAAGCAGGTCGCCTACTCTTTCCTCCCATGCTTCAATGGGCTCACCCATAGATACCCACACATCGGTGTAAATAACATCTGCACCTGCGGTGGCCTTCATGGGATCCTCTTCAAAGGTCAGTGTTGCACCGGTTTGGGCAGCAATTGCACGGCATTTTTCAATCAGAGCTTCGTCGGGAAAATACTTTGCAGGTGAGCATGCCGTAAAATGCAGTCCCATTTTGGCACAGCCGATCATCAGGGAATTACCCATATTGTAACGGGCATCACCCATGTAAACAAATTTGATATCCTTGAGCTTGCCGAAGTGCTCACGAATGGTCAGAAAGTCTGCAAGAATCTGCGTGGGGTGGTATTCGTTTGTAAGTCCGTTCCAAACAGGAACATCGGAAAATTTTGCAAGCTCCTCCACTCGCTCCTGTCCGTAGCCGCGGTATTCAATACCGTCAAAGATGCCTGCCAGCACACGGGCAGTGTCAGCAATGCTTTCCTTTTTACCGATCTGCGAAGCAGACGGATCAAGGTATGTACACCCCATACCGAGGTCATGCGCAGCAACCTCGAAGCTTGAACGGGTACGGGTGCTCGTTTTTTCAAAAATCAAAGCAACATTCTTGCCGCGCAGTGTGTCATGCAGAATACCTGCTTTTTTCTTGGCCTTCAGCTCTGCCGCAAGATCCAGCAGATATGCAATTTCTTCGGGTGTGTAATCGAGTAATGTTAAAAAATCTTTGCCTTTTAAATTCATTGTATTTTACCTCTCTTGCAATAATATGCAAAAATATATGCATTAGGGTAGCATATTATGCAATCAATGTCAAGTTGATATTATTTTTATTCAATTATTATTCTACGAATGGTGGTTTTTCCCAGGCACATATCATCTTCGGGACCGCCACTGCAGTAAGACAGCAGGAATTCCTTTTCATTCAGGAAGAAAACCGCAGGATAGCAATAGCCGTGATCGGGCTCATCCTCAAGAACCGTATAGGGTGAAAAATCAAGACCGTTTTCGCTGACGGCCATCACAAACGGCGTTCTGCCTGCATGCACCCATTTTGCATTGGGATCGAGTCTGCCGTTATACAGCGGAATGGGATTCCAGAATGCAAAGAAATGACCCGAATAAGGATTCTGACGAATCAGCAACGGTGATTCAGGTGCAGTAAAACGGGATGCAATGGGGGTGGACCAGGTTTCGCCGCGGTCAGAAGAAAAGCTTTCAAACTGGAACATTCTGTCGGTACGAAAATACTGATACAGTCTGCCGTCGGGCAATTCAACAATACCGGGCTCCTGCAGTCCCGTATCGGAATAACCGGGATTGGGCAATTCAATAAAGCCTGCAAGGTCTTTCCATGTTTGTCCGTTATCATCCGAGCCGTAAACACGGCACTTTCCGAAATATTCGGCATGACGATTGCCGTTTTCGTCCGCAACAACCTCGTGCTTTGCGGCAGGCACAAGAATTCGGCCATCCCGCAGCTGTGTGATGCGTGCATTGTTGACAACATTGTAGCTTTCCTCGCCAAACGGCAGGCATTTGATTGGCTCACCAAAGGCGGTTTCGTCTTCATTTGCAAGACGCATATAGAATTCGGAATAGGGATCCTTTTTGCAAAGATAGAAGATTGCAAGCTGTCCGTTCTGCAAGCGTTGCAAGGAAACACTCATCAGATTGAGTGTATTGTGTGCACAAGCAGGAACGATGATAACAGGCTCCTCGGAAAAGGTAAGGCCGTTATCGTCCGAATACAAGCCTGCAATGTCACATTTTGCATCATCATGTGCATTGTCGGTGCAGTAGCGGCTGTAAACAAACAGAATTCTGCCATCCTTCAGCCGTTCAAAGTCACCCTCGCTGTTTCGGGCATTGTTCATCTGCGGCGGCAACATGCGGACAGGCTCGGAATATTTTATTACAGGCTTGTTCATAAATTTCTCCTTTCTGCCAAATATCCCTTAATTTGTCAGGTCAAGATTCAACATGTTATTGAAGATTTTCAGGAACATATTGATAATCGAACGGAAGAAGTTTGCAATTTTTTGCATAATGCCGACTTCGCTCCAGGAATTACCGCTGTTTTCCTCGGTCATGGGCTCAAGTGTCTTTTTGCTTTCATTGTAAACCATGTATTGCGGGAAAACATCGTAGGAATCGATGGTCATTTTGCCGTCCGTGATGAAGAATGCAGAAATGAGCTCCTCTGCACATTCGGGGAACACACTGTGCTCGAGGCCCTTGATGATCCATGTGCTTTTGGGGAACAGACAGGTGGACATATCGATCTGCTTGTCGGCAGAAATATAATCACCGTAGCCTGCTCTGATGCGGGACTTGATATAATCCTCGCTAAGAGTCTGATTGACAAGTGCCGTGGTTGCACCAAAGGTGGTGTTTTCAACCGTGGATGCACCGTCGGAAAGCACTTCATTATTTTCAAACAGAGGAATGCTCTGGAATCCGTATTTGGAAACCACAGCAATATCCACACCGTTGCGCTCAAACCTCTTCAGATCATTTTCAAACGGAACAGCAACCCTGTTGTGGAAATTATAGATTTTTGCAATCAGGCCTGCGTATTCTGCTTCCTTACCGCTGAAATTCAGAGTCATAGCCTCATCAAAATCCTCAAGATCAACCATTGCCCAGATGCCGGGCATGGTGCCGTAGGTGGCAAGAATAAGACGAGGCAGAATTTTTGCAGATATCTTTTCGTAGATATCATTGATGAAAGAGCTTGCAAGGTTCATACCGTTGGTGATGATTACCATGTCAATGATTGCCTGCAGAAGGTCATTTGCAACGGCATTGCTTGTTGTCATGTAGTAGTCGGAATAACGGTCAATTGCATCGGAATCTACCTTAATTTTACCGCTGAAGGTACCGCTGACGGTATTGACACCCGACAATGCCTGGCTGTAGAGGCAATAGTTGTTGATTTTAGAGGTGCCGTAGCGGACCATGTAGGCCTGCACAATGCAAGCACCCTCGCAACGGCCGATGATGTTGACCTTTTTGGCTCCTGTGACAGCCAGAACAGCATCAATGTAACCACTCAGGTCAGCAGCAACCTCCCAGGGGTCCAGTCGCCAGTCATAATAATACATATAATCACGCATGGCATAGGTACCGTTTTTCTTGGTATCCTTCAGTGTGGAACGCGACCATGTCCATTGAATGCCAGACCCATCGGAGGCTTCGCCGTTTTTATCGAGTGCAATTTCTTCAAAAACAGGATAAACTGCCTCATACAGAGCATCACAGTAGGCATCCCATTCATTGGTGCGCACTGCATTCATAAAAATGGGAAGGCATTCTGCAACCGCATTGGAAAGATAGCCGTCCTCGGTTTCAAGCGGATAAATCTGCTCCCCTGCCGCATTGTAAAGCGGTGTTCCCTGTCCGCGGACATAAATAACAGGATCAGAAGTGCGGACATCTGCAAGTGCGGTCATAGGCAGACACAGACCTGCCAACATCACAACACAAATGATAACAGACAAGATTCGGATTGATTTTTTCATACATCAGGACTCCTTGCTGACACTTTTTGCGATTCATAGAAACAAACC
>JAZOWJ010000096.1:0-3728 GCA_045659125.1 Acutalibacteraceae bacterium | reverse complement strand
TTTCATCAAACAAAAAAAAAGAAGCCCACCGAAGGTGATCATCTTTTTTGGTGCGAGAGACGGGACTTGACCCCGTACGTAAAAACACACGCCCCTCAAACGTGCGCGTCTGCCTATTCCGCCACTCTCGCATTTCGTTTGGTGTCGTTCCTCTCGGAACACGAAGCATTATAGCAGACACATACACGTTTGTCAAGCCCTTTTTTTACAATTTTCTGATTTTTTTAATTTTATTTTTATTTTAATTATTTAATGTCAACACTGACACCTTTTGATGCAGATTCGTAAATAGCATCAATAATCTTCATCAGCTCTTCACCGTCTTCACCGGTTGCTCTGCAAGGTGCATTGCCGAGAGAAGCATTCACAAAGCCTGCAATTTCTGCATTGAAGGCACCACGGAAATCGAAGCCGTTGTCCCCGGTCGGAACCATATTGACAAACTTACCTGCACAGTCGGTATAGATTTCAACATTGTCTTCCATCTTTACTCCAGACTTGGTGCCGAAAATATCTACCTCGCCGTGATCCTTCGGAACATTCAGATTGAAGGATGCTTCAAGCTGAAGAGTAAATCCGTTCTCAAAGCGGATGAGTGCGGAAACGAAGTCCTCTACATTATAAGGATGTGCTTCGAGATCCTCATTGGTCCATGCAAATTCACCACCGCTTGCACGGTTGGGACCGAGGTTATCATAGGTGCAACCGAATGCAGAAACAGGCTTAGGATTACCTGCAAGATAACGTGCAAGGTCAATCACATGCACACCAAGGTCAATCAAAGGACCGCCGCCCGAGAAGCGTTTGTCCTTGAACCAGCCACCGGGGCAACCGCTGCGGCGCAGATACTGTGCCTTTGCATAGTACACATCACCGAGCATGCCTGCATTCTTAAAATCAAGAACGGTGTCGGCATCTCTTCCGAAACGACGAACAAAGCCGACCTGCAGGAGCTTACCGTTGCGTGCTGCTGCTTCATTCATTTCGCGTGCTTCCTGCGCATTCATCGCCATGGGCTTTTCGCAGATAACATTTGCGCCTGCATCAAGAGCAACTATGGTGCATTCCTTGTGTGCGGAGTTCCATGTGCAGACACTGACGCAATCAAGCTTTTCATTTTTCATCATTTCACGGCAATCGGTATACCAACGCGGAATTCCGTAACGGGCAGCATACTTTTTGACCTTTTCTTCGTCAATATCACAGCAAGCAACCACTTCGCACAACTCGGGAATAGCCTTATAGCCTTCCGTGTGGCTCTGGCTGATACCGCCTGTTCCTATAATACCAACCTTCAATTTTTCCATTATTTATTCTTCCTTTCCGTCAGAAATTATTTTTAAATTGTTATTATCACAAGAAATCACAATCGTTCCCATTATATCCGTTCTGTAAACGGCTGCGTTTGCTTGCTTCAATCTATAGAGAGTTTCCTCACCGGGATGATTATAAACATTATTTTTACCGCAGGAAATAACTGCGATTGCAGGAGTTGTCTGCGCCAGGAAAGCAGAGCAGGTTGAATTTTTACTGCCGTGGTGCGCCACCTGCAGAATATCACAATCAAGCTTTGCACCTGCGCCGAGCAGCTGATATTCCGTTTCGGTACCGATGTCACCTGTCAGCAGCACAGAGCTGCCTTCATAGTCAGCGCGAAGCACAACGGAATTTTCATTTTCATCTGCATTTCCGTTTGCACCCTGCAAAACGGTAATCAGCATACCGCTGAAATCATACTGAAGCTCTGCCTCTGCCATTGTCGCTGTGGCTGCATTGAAAAACAAAGCATCATTGAATTCATATTCATATTGCGTATCCGTGTTTTTTGCAGAGCTGTTGTTCAGCAGCACGGTATCTGCCTGCATCTTCTCCAATACAGCGATGAGTCCGCCAATATGATCGGAGTGATCATGAGTTGCGACAACAAGCTCTAGCTTTTCGACACCATGACGACGAAGATAATCAACAATATCATTACCATTTTCATATTCACCGCCATCCACAAGCACTGCGCTTTCACCACACAGCAGCAATACACTTGAACCCTGGCCGACATCAAGAAAATGCAGTTCCATGCCAACGGGCGTATAATCAACCACCCAATCCGAAAAGCCGGGAGCATCGGTTTCACCTTTTACATAATAATACAGTGTACCTGCCAGCAGAAACAAAAACACAAACAGATACAAAAGCGGCTTTTTGAGCTTATCTGCGGTGCTTCTTCTTGTTGGCATAAGAAGCCTCCTTATTATATTGCCTGCTTCTGGTTTGCTGATTTTGCGACGGCTTACGGAACTTCGGATCATACACGAGACAATCTGCACCTGTTCCGATGAGGTCAGTGCGGCCTGCCTTTCGCAGTGCATCCACAACCAACGATTTCTTTTCAGGAATCCAGAAATTCAGCAAGGCCCTCTGCATAGCCTTATCATGCGGATCTTTTGCAACATACACCTTTTCCATGGTATAAGGATCAAGCTCGGTATAAAACATTGCGGTTGAAATCGTACCGGGAGTAGGATAAAAATCCTGCACCTGCTCGGGGCGCATGCGTTCTTTCTTTAAAAACAGAGCCAATTCGACCGCATCCTGCAATGTGCAACCCGGATGGGATGACATGAGATACGGCACAAGATACTGCTCTTTACCGATTTTATTCGTAATTTTAAAATACTTCTTTGCAAAGGCCCTGAAAACATCCGAATGCGGCTTTCCCATTTTATCAAGCACAGCATCGCATGTATGCTCGGGAGCAACCTTCAGCTGACCGCTGACATGGTTTTCAACAAGAGCACGGAAGAATGCATCATTTTTATCAGCCATCAGATAATCAAAACGAATACCCGATCGAATGAAAATCTTTTTGACTCCGGGAATTTGTCTTGCTTTATTTAATAAGGATAAATAATCACTGTGATCTGCCTTGAGATTCGGACACGGTGTCGGGGCAAGGCATTTTTTCGCCTTGCAGAGTCCCTTTTCCTTTTGAATATCACAGGCAGGGTGCCTGAAGTTTGCAGTCGGGCCGCCGATATCGTGAATATAGCCCTTAAAGCCGTCCTGCTTGGTCAGCAGCTCCACTTCCCTGAGCACAGATTCATGGCTTCGTGTGCTTATAAATCTACCCTGATGAAACGCAAGGGAACAGAAATTACAACCGCCAAAGCAGCCACGGTTATGCGCTACGGAAAACTGCACCTCCTGAAAACCGGGAACTCCGCCGAGGGCATCATAGGACGGATGCCATGTGCGCATATAGGGCAAGGCATAAACAGCATCCATTTCTTCCGTTGTAAGCGGTAAGGACGGAGGATTCTGAACAAGCATCTGCTTGCCGTGCTTTTGCTTTATAAGCTTACCGCGAATATGATCCTGCTCATCCTGCTGAATGCGTGCAGCAATGGCATATTCCTTTTTATTGGATCTCACGTTTTCAAAGGACGGACATTCCGCACCGACATAGGGCGTTTCACTTGTCGGACAAACATAACATGTTCCGCGGATATCACGAATGGAAGAAACCTCTTCCCCGTTGCGCAGACGGATTGCAATTTCCGTAATGGAATGCTCACCCATGCCGAATGAAAGAATATCAGCCTGCGAAGAAATGAGAATACTCGGAACAACCTCATCCTTCCAGTAATCATAGTGCGCAAAACGGCGCAAGGAAGCCTCAAGACCGCCGATTATGATGGGAATATCACCGTATACAGAACGGATTTTTTTAC
>JAZOWJ010000095.1:0-7765 GCA_045659125.1 Acutalibacteraceae bacterium | reverse complement strand
CTGCCGTCATATTCTGCGCCGACGTCGCTTCCGCCGTGACCTGCGTCAAGGCAGACCTTCGGCTTGTCCGTGCCCGAAAAAACACCGAATTGCCACATCACAAAAACGGTGAGTGCCGCAGCAATAACGAGCAGAATTATTTTGATTTTCTTTCTCATTCTCTTATCCTTATTATTTTACTAACGCTTTCATTACAGTGCTTGCTATCGGTACAGCTACGTCCGAGCCGCCGCCGCCGTTTTCGGCAACGACTATAATTGCGTAGGGGTAATTGCTGTTTGACGAAAAGCCCATAAACCAAGCGTGGGATTTTTCGCCTGCTACCTGTGCCGTGCCTGTTTTACCGCCGAAATCAATATCGGGGAAGCGCTTGTCGCCGTAGTTGTTTATAACGTTGTTGTGCATCATTGTTTTGAGCGTGTCTGCCGTAGTCTGCGACATAAAGCTGTTCGTTTTAACGCTGCCTACAACGGCTTCAAGACCCTCGTCAACAAAATAGGGGGTTGGCGATGTTCCGCCTGAGGCAATTGCACCTGCAAGCATCATCATATGAAGCGGATTTACAAGCGTGGTATACTGACCTATTGCCGCCCAGCCCGTGTCAATCTCAACAGCTTTGTCAAGGCTGATACGGCTTGCCTGCGTTTTTACTCCGCTTATGTTGAAGCTCTTTCCGAAGCCGAGGTTTTCGGCGGTTTCTTCAAGTTTTTTTCTGCCAAGCTCAATGCCGAGTTCGGCATAAGCGCTGTTGCAGGATTTTGTAAGCGCCGTGCCGAAGGAAATTTCGCCGTGCTTGTTGTTGCAGATAATTTCGCCGCCCTGCTCGGTTTTAAGAGCACCCGTGCAGGTGAATTTTCTGTTCTGTACGTCGGGTATGTTTTCTAGTGCACAAACAGTTGTAATAGTTTTGAAAATAGACCCGGGTGTGTAAAGACCCGTGAGCAGACGGTTCATATAAACCGCCTCGTACTTTTCATTGGTTTCAATGTCCTTGGGTTTGTTTTCGGGGTCGTAGGTGCCGCTTGAAACCATACAGACTATTTCGCCTGTTTTATAGTTGTAAACACCGACAGCGCCCTTGTTATTTCCGAGTGCTTTGTATGCGGTTGCGCAGAGCTTTGCATCAATAGTGAGCGTTACGTCACTGCCTTCGCCCGTGTTAATCAGGTCGTAAATTCCGTTTACAAAGCTGTAGCCTGTCAGCTTGTCTCGGCAGAGAGTATGTGCACCGTGGGCAATATAGCCGTAGGTGTCGCCGACTGCGTGAAGTGTAGCCTTGCGAATATTCAGGTCGGAATTATATTCTCTTTCGCCGTCGTCACTTTCGGCAAGGACTGTACCGTTGCGGTCGAGAATTCTGCCCGCGTTGGTAATCTGACCCGAGGAATAAAGGTGGCCGTTGACACGGTTTGTTGCCCACTTGCCGCCGTTCATATAAAAGCTGACACCGAGAATTATTACCCCTGCCATAAATGCTGCAATAATTCCGAGCAGTACGTATGCACGGTTGGTTACCGTATTCACATCATCACCTCCCATATATAATCGGGTGTGGGCGTCAGCCCACCCATAATTTTGCATTTAGCACTTTGCATTTTGCATTTCGGGCATCAGCCCGACAACCCGTAATTTACCAACAGGAGTTCTCCGATATGATCGAACTTATTGTGCTTGCCGCTTTTGCGGCGGCACTTTTCATCTGTGTGGCGCTGGACATCCCTGTGCTTGTGGCACTGGGCATTGGCTTTTGCCTGTTCTTCGGCTACGGTTTATACAAAAAACACAGTGTGCGTGCCATGTGGGGATTTGCCCTGACAGGCATGAAAACGGTAAAAAACATACTCATCACGTTCCTGCTCATCGGTGTCATCACCGCGCTGTGGAGGGCAAGCGGTACCATTCCCTACATCGTTTATTATGCCACTGCCGTTTGCTCACCGAAAATCATGGTGCTGCTCACCTTTTTGCTGTGCTGCCTGATTTCCTTTTTGACAGGAACAAGCTTCGGCACGGCGGCCACCATGGGTGTTATCTGCGTGACCATGGCAAACAGCATGGGCATTCCCATTCTTTTTTCGGGCGGTGCGGTGCTTTCGGGTGCACTCTTCGGTGACCGCTGCTCCCCCATGTCCACAAGCGCCCTGCTTGTGAGCACACTGACAAAAACAAATCAATATACCAACATCAGAAATATGGTAAAATCCGCCGTGCTTCCCTTTTTGCTGACGGTAGCGGTGTATTTCACCATCGGTCTGTTTATGCAGCCGCAGAGCAATCAGACGGATGTGCGCGAAATTTTTGCCACGCACTTCAATCTGCATCCTGCCATGCTGCTGCCTGCGTTGGCAATCGTGGTGCTGTCGTTGTGCAGGGTCAAGGTGAAAATTGCCATGACAGTGAGCATCGCCGTGAGCACAATTGTTGCACTGACGGTGCAGAAAATGGAAATCATTCCCCTGTTAAAGGCGGCTGTGCTCGGCTTTGCACCTGCTGACAGCGAACTTTCGGCACTGCTTTCGGGCGGCGGCATGCAATCGATGGTGAATGCCGTGCTGATTGTTTGCATTTCCGCTTCTTTTTCGGGCATGTTTGACGGCACACACCTGTTGGATGCCCTGCAGGAAAAAATCACCCTGCTTGCAAAAAAAACCACACCCTACACCGCCGTTTGCATAACAAGCATGCTCACGGCCATCATTGCAAGCAACCAGACCCTTGCCATTATGCTGACACACCAGCTGAGCCTGCCTGCAGAAACGGACAACGAAAAAATGGCACTGCACCTTGAGGACACCGCCGTTGTGATTTCACCGCTTGTGCCGTGGTCGATTGCAGGTGCAGTACCGCTGGCATCGGTGGGAGCCCCGAACCTTTGCATGCTGACGGCATTTTATTTGTATCTCATCCCCCTTGTAAGACTTACAAGAGAATGGCTGAAAAAAAAGCCTGCAAAAAAGAAACCCGCTTTCAAAAAATGAAAATTTTTCAACTTTTGAAAGTGAACCACTTGCAAATACTGTTTGTAAACGGTATAATAAACATGTGTTCGGTTTCAAAACATGAAAATTTTTAAACTTTCGAAAGCGGGTGGCATATGAAGACAATCACAAGAACCATGTATCTTGACAGAATCATTGAACTGAAAGGTACGCCGGATATCAAAATCATTACCGGAATCCGCCGTTCAGGCAAGTCCGGATTGATGCAGGCATATATGGAATATCTGAAAAGTCATTCCGACAATATCAACATTATCTTCATCGACTTCATGGACCTGAATTTTGAAAGCATCAAGGAATATCATGCACTGCACACCTATGTTGAAGAGCATTATCAGGCAGGAAAAACAAACTATCTGTTTGTGGATGAGGTACAAATGTGCCCGAAGTTTGAGCTGGCAATCAACAGCCTTTATTCCAAAGGCAAGTATGATATCTATGTGACCGGCTCCAATGCATTTTTGCTGAGTGCAGATCTTGCTACCCTTTTCACAGGACGTTATATTGAAATCCATGTATTTCCGTTCAGTTTTCGGGAGTATTGCCAATATTATGATGAAATTCATGATAAAGAGAAACTCTTTGAGGATTATTGTATCAAGGGTGGTCTTGCCGGTTCGTATGCCTACAGAACCGAAAAAAACAGAACAACCTACATCAAGGAAGTCTATGAAACGATTGTTACGAGAGATCTGGTGCAAAAATATGCCTTGCCGGACACCTTGATTTTACAGCGTTTGAGTGAATTTCTGATGGACAATATCAGCAATCTGACCTCGCCGAACAAGGTCAGTCAGCTGCTGACGGCAAATAACACACAAGCAAACCATGTGACGGTAGGAAAATACATCAAATATTTGTGCAACGCATTTGTGTTTTATGATATCAAAAGATACGATATCCGCGGCAAAAAATATCTTGAAAGCTCTGAAAAATTTTATTTGTGCGATACAGGCATCCGCTATGCCGTTCTCGGAAGCAGAAACATGGACTACGGCAGGTTGTATGAAAATATGGTATGCATTGAATTGCTGCGACGCGGATATGATGTTTATGTCGGAAAGCTCTATCAGAAAGAAATTGATTTTGTTGCACAAAGAGGCAGCGAAAAAATTTATATTCAAGTCAGCGACAATATCACAGCACAGGAAACCTTTGAGAGAGAGTGCACTCCTCTGTTGCAGATTCGGGACGCTTATCCTAAAATGATTATTGCCAGAACACACCATCCGAAATACAGCTATGAAGGCATTGAAATACATGATATAGCCGATTGGCTGTTACAGGAGTAAAAAAAACAAATATTTACGCAAAAAAAGCCGCCCTCTGACGAGGACGGCCATTTGTTTGATCAAACGCTAATTAAATTAAATCAAAGGACTCAGGAATTTTCCTGTTCTTCGTACCAGATTTCGAAACCGAATTTGCTTTCGAAAGCTGCGAGTACCTTTTCGATGTAAGCCATTACTTCTGCAAAGAATTCAGCAACAGAGTTGATGAGCTCTTCGTAAGTACCGTTCTTGAGTTCGGGCATGGGGGCACCTCCTTTTATTGTTTAATAAAAAAGATAAGTTAAGTTAAACCGAAATGATAATTATTCGGAAACCTGAGAACCTTCTTCGTCTGCGCCGAAGAAATATGCTTTCCACTCTTCGAAGGAAGCAAGCAATTCGATGATCTTGTTAGCGATGTCCTTAAGAACAATGATTACGTTTTCGAGCATGTTGGCACCTCCTTGAATTTAAGGTAAATAAAAATTGGTTAGTTCAAAAACTTAGAAAGAAAATTCTTCGTCATCGATGGGAGCCTTGGACTTGAAGCCGTCGATAAGGAACTGAAGAGCTGCGATGAAGTCAGCGATGATTTCCTTGATAGCTGCAGCTGCTGCATAGAAAGAATCCATGTTGATAGGGGTCATTACGGGGCACCTCCTTCTGTTTTAAAAATAAGATTTGTGACAAAAAAAAGTCACGTTTTTCCGAATTAAACTCAGGTTGTTTCTTCGGGAGCGATGAAAGCGACGATCTTGTTGTAAAGAAGAGCCATCTTTTCAACGAAAGCGGAAAGGAAAGCCATGAGAGCTTCGAACGGGAAATCCATCTTGCGCACCTCTTTTCTTTGTCTAAATTTACAATTTTATCTTATGATAAATTTGCAAGTGTATATTACCACAAGCGGTAAAATAATGCAATAGCATTTTTAAGAATTATTTAAAGTTAACAGGATTGACAAGGCTTTGCAACAATTAAATTCTTTTTTAGAATTATATTCACATTTTTGCCACATATTTTGTATTGCTTGCATGAAAAACGGGGGTCAAATATGAACAAAGTGTTATAAAGACATAGCCCCTTCGTCACATTTGCAACAAATGTGAACAAACTGTTGCAGGGGGTGCTCTGCAAAGGCGTGCATACAAACGGACTGCAGCAATTCACAAATGCAGGCATTTTTTCTTGCAACGGTGCAGCCGGTGTGATAATATTGTTTTATAAATAAATATATCATAATCACTGTATTGAGGTGGCGTATGGCAAAAATCATTTCAACCAAAACACATGCAAGCGGCATTGCTTTGGGCGGCATCGGTGCCGGCAGTCTGGAGCTTCTGCCTGACGGCGAATTTCATTCCTGGCTGATTGCCAATCAGCCGAGAATCACCAGAGTCTGCTTTGAGGACAAGGCCGAGGACGGTGAGAGCAGCACAGGCTCACTTTCCTTTTATGTCAGAGAGTGCAGGGACGCCGACAGACCCGTTGTGCGCAAGCTCGGCATGAAAACGGATGCGGATGACTTCACCTACCGTATGTTTTCATGGAACAAGCCGATTGAAAAAATTGAGTTTGACGGCAAATTCCCCAAGTGCGAGCTGCGATATATTGACTCTGCCTTAAACTGCAATCTCACGCTGACGGCGGTATCCCCCTTTGTTCCGCACAACAGTGACATTGCCGCAACACCCGGCTTTTACATGGACTTCACCGTGGAAAATCCGACAGACAGTGCGCTTACCATCAGCCTTCTGGGTACGCTTGTGCCCGATGTTGCCAATCAGAGCGAGGGCAACAAAAACAGCCTGCAGACCGTCGGTGACGGTGTGGGTGTGCACATTGAGCCTGCTGAGCGCACGGACAATGCGTCCTGCGGTGAGCTTTGCCTTTCGGTGAACGGTGACGGCGAAAAATCTTACATCACGGCGGATTACTACCGCTTTATGAGAGAATTCATTGCCGATTCAAAATTGGGAATTTCGCAGGAATCCGTTGTGTTCGGCTTCCGCGAAAAAGGATATCTCCCCGACACTACAATCGGCACAAAGCCCCCCGTCTTACCCGAGGATATGTCTGCATTGAGTGATGCCGAGATTGATGCCTTGTGTGAGGAATGCAAAAAATACCCCTTTGCTGCATCCATGCTGGGCAGGCGATTGCATTGCCATCCTGATTTTCTTGAAACAAGGGAAAATAAAATTTTCTTCCTTGATTGCTGTTATAATCATAACGAAAGAAAGGGGACGGATTTCGGTGGCTGCGCACTTTGCTCACAGGTGCGTCTGCAGCCGCATGAAAAGAAAAGCATCCGCTTCGTTCTGACATGGTATTTCCCGAATCACATGGCTGCTGACGGGGAGAGAATCGGCCATTACTACGAAAATCTGTATGCCGATGCACTGGCTGCAAACCGCTTCCTGACAGAGCAGCATGACCGTATTTTCAATTCTGCCGTCGGCTTTGCGGATCTGCTTTACGACACAAGCCTGCACGAAATCTATCCCGATGCATGGTCGTCAAATCTTTCGCAGCTGATCAAGGATTCCGCTTATCTCAAAAACGGCAAGTTCGGTCTGTGGGAGGGGCTCGGCTACTGCGGAATGCACACCACGGACATCACCTACCATGCATCCTTTTCGCTCATCAGCCTGTTCCCCGAGCTGCAGAAAAGGCAGATGCTGATGGGTGCGAAATGTCAGCGCGAGGACGGCAGAGTGCACCATTGCTTCCGCCCCGACATGAAGAGTGTGAACAACGGCTTCGAGCGTGTGGATATCAATATGCAGTTCGTGCTGATGGTGCTGCGTGACTACCTGTTCACGGGTGACAGAGCCTATCTTGACGAGATGTGGCCGCATGTAAAAAAAGCAATGGATTCCACACAGACACTTGACACGGACGGCGACGGTCTGCCTGATTACAACACCAAGCGCAACACCTACGATGCATGGAATTTCTCGGGCACACCCGTTTATATTTCCGTGCTGTGGCTGGCGGCATTGAAGGCAGCCTGCTGCATGGCTGAACGCCTCGGCGATGCAGACCGCCTTGCGCACTGGAACGAGCTTCTGACCAAAGGAAAGCAGGCACTTGAAGAGAAGCTCTGGAACGGTGAATATTATAATCTTTGGAAAAACAAGGACATCATCGACGAATCCCTGATGACCGATCAGCTGGACGGCGAATGGTTCCTGCGCATGATCGGTCTTGGCGGCAACCTGCCCGATGCACGTGTGCGTTCGGTGCTTGAATTCATATTCCGTCATAATTTTGACCCCGAGCAGGGGCTTGTGAACGCAACCGTGCCCGAAAACAGATGGACGAGCATCGAAACCTACAACAACTGCCAGACGATTGCCGTTTGGACAGGCAGCGGCTATGCATTCTCGGCACTCGCACTTTCGGTGGGAGCCGCTGATGTGTCCGATACCGTTGTGGGCTCCATCCAAAGCAATCAGCTGCGCTTCGGCCATTACTGGGATCATTGGGAATGCG
>JAZOWJ010000094.1:0-1424 GCA_045659125.1 Acutalibacteraceae bacterium | reverse complement strand
AAACGGCAATTATGTCATTGATACCCATGTCAGCCGTTCGCAGAGAAGCCCTGCCGTTATTATTTATTCAGGCGGCACAACAGGCAAAAGCAAGGGCATTATTCTGTCTAACCTCAATTTCAACTGCATTGCAACGCAGTGCGAGGTGGTTTGCAAGGAAGCAAGACCCGGCAATTCCATTCTGTCGGCATTGCCCATCTTCCACGGCTTCGGTCTTTGCGTGTGTATTCATGTACCGCTTGCATTGGGTCTTAAATGTATCCTGATTCCGAAAATCGACACCAAGAAGATTCCCCAGACCATCAAGTCCAAAAAACCGAATCTGTTGCCTGCCATTCCGTCCATGCTCAACATCATTGTCAACAGCAAGGATCCCGGCAGCACTGCCTTCCAGAGTGTCAAGGTCATTCTGTCCGGCGGTGATTACCTGAGCGATAAGCTGGCAAGCGAGGTTATTTCCTATTTCCGTCGTTGCGGCTCCACTGCACACATTCAGATCGGCTACGGCATGAGTGAGGCAACAGCCTTTGTTTCTGCCACCAATGAAAGTGTCCGCAGCATTGACAACATCGGTATTCCCAATCCCGATACCGATATCCGCATTTTTGACCCTGCAGGGGAAACTGAATGTGAATACGGCACGGTCGGTGAAATCTGTGTCAACGGTCCGTCGGTCATGCTCGGCTACATCAACAACGATGAAGAAACCGCCATTGCATTACGCACACACCGCGACGGCAGAATATGGTTGCACACAGGTGACCTCGGTTACATGGATTCCAACGGTGTTCTGCATTATACCTCCCGACTGAAGCGCATGATCATTTCCAACGGCTACAATATTTATCCCGTTGAGCTTGAGGAGGTCATCAACAAGTGCAAGTATGTTGCAACCAGTGTTGTTGTCGGCATCCGTCACAAGATCAAGCAGGAGGTGCCAAAGGCTGTTATCGTGCTCAAAAAGGGTGTCGAGCTTTCCGCCGAGGTGGAACGCGAAATCCGCGATTACTGCAAAAAGAATCTTGCACGCAATGCCATGCCTGCAGAATTTGAATTCCGTGCATCCCTGCCTGTCACCAAAATCGGCAAAATCAATTACCGCAAGCTGCAGGAAGAGCACGAAAAGAAAAATAAAGACTAAAATCCCTTGCGGAGCTGCCTTGTGCGGCTCCGTTTTTGGTTGCACTTATTTTATCATAAGCGCAAGCCGCATTTCTCCCCGTTTGCACCCGGAAATTAAAAAATTTTAAAAATTTTTATTTTTTTTGCGTGTGCAGGTCGGTTCTCTCTCTTTCTTTACTTTCTTACTGCTTTCTTAACCTTCTTTCTATATATAATAGTATGTACGGTCAGTAATTTGTCATTAAAAAAACAGAGCAAGTCTGATAAACGAAGTTGTAAAAAAAAGGCTCTGTCCTGAAACG
>JAZOWJ010000093.1:0-2845 GCA_045659125.1 Acutalibacteraceae bacterium | reverse complement strand
GAACGACATGGCTACGACCCGACTTTGGTGTTAAAATGCCAATATATAAAAAATGCGTTGATGGAATTATTCCTTGTTGTATGCGCTTAAGAGAGCTGACGGTTGGTGCAAGTCAGTGCGTTGCAAAAATTCGGTCTCGTTCCGGAGCAGAACTCCCCAACCGAGTATTCGTGTAAGGAGTTACGGCGGCCCCGTTACCATGGCTACAGGCTTTATAAAGAGTCCTAATGAGTGACTGACTTTTGTCAGTAACCGGGGTGGTACCGCGGATTTTATGCAAATTCGTCCCTGAGATAGATATCTCAGGGACTTTATTTTTGTTATTTTATATTACATTTTATTATAAAGATTCAACTGCTGAAAGGATGAGTAAAATGAAAAAAATTATTATTTCAGACATCACACTTAAAAAGATTTCAGAGGACAGAGCTGTATCCTTACTATTCCGTGAAAAGTCAGCTATCGCAAACTGTGCCGAAAAAATCGGTGTAGATGTAATTGAACTTCCTGCAGTAAAATCCCCTCGTGAAGATAAAATTATTTACAAAACAATCGCACAGAATGTGCAGAATAGTGTTTTTGCAATCCCCGTAGGATTCAACAGCGAGGATGTTGCTGTTGCCTGGGAATGCATAAAAGATGCTCAAAAGCCACGTCTTCAGATTGAGCTTCCTGTTTCCACTATCCAGATGGAGTACACCTATCATGTAAAGCAGGCAAAAATGCTTGAGAAAATTGCAGAGCTTATCAAGGAAGCAAAAGCTTTATGCTCTGACGTAGAGTTTTCCGCACTTGATGCAACAAGAGCTGATGAGGATTTCCTTATTGCCGCAGTAAAAGAGGCTGAAGCTTGCGGTGCAGGTATGGTTACCATCTGCGACGATGCAGGTGTTTCAACTCCCGACAATATCGCAGAATTGGTTTCAAAGGTAAAAGAAGCAGTAAGCATACCTGTTTACGTACAGGTATCAGATCGCATCAATATGGCTGTTGCATCTGCCTTCTCTGCAATCAAAACCGGTGCAGATGGCCTTAAATGTGCAATGGCTGGTAAAAATGCACTTCTTACAGGTGAGATTTCCGATGCAATAAATGCTTGTGGCGCACAGATTGATGCCGAAATTAACCTTAATAACACAAAAATACATGCAAGCATTGAAGATATGTTATCAAGCATCAACCACGATGCTTATGAGAACAACAACTCAATAAGCGAAAAGAAAAAGATTTTGCTTGATACCGATTCTACTGTTGCTCAGGTGGCTCAGGCTGCTGCTATATTGGGCTACGAGCTTTCTGATTCAGATATCGGAAATGTTTATAAATCAATCAAGCATATATGCGAAAAGAAGGGCGCTGTTGGCTACAAGGAATTTGAAGCAATTATTGCAAGCTCTGCTATGCAGGCACCTTCCACATATCATTTTGAAACCTATACAACCACAAGCAGTAACGTTTCAAGCTCTATGTCACAGGTAACCTTAAAATGTGATGATGAAATCATTTGTGGCGTAAGCAACGGTGACGGCCCTATCGACTCTGTTTTCCGTGCAATTGAGCAGTGCATAGGTCACCACTATGAGCTTGATGATTACCAGGTGCAATCCGTAACAGAGGGTAAGGAAGCTCTCGGTTCTGCACTTGTAAGACTTCGTAATAACGGAAAGCTTTATTCAGGTAACGGAACATCTACTGACATTGTTGCCGCAAGTATCAGAGCATATATCAATGCATTAAACAAAATCGTATTCGAGGAGGCATAATATGAAAATTGTATTTTCGACTAAAAATGTGAGTCGAGCCTCTTTCCTTGATACTTGTCGTTATGCCTTTGACTATGGTTTTGAAGGCTTTGAAATTTACGATGCTATAAAAGAAAGAAGCAGTCATCACGACAGTATTTTAAGACGCGACCGTATCGCTGATGCAAAGAGAAAGCTTGTAAACAGAAATCTTGCTGTTTCAGCTCTTCGTATGCCCAACCCTATCGAAAGTGAAGAAACAACTGCTGAGCTTGTAGAAAAATATGTAAATATGGCGGCTGCATCGGGCATCGAAAATGTTATTGTCCGCACAGAGAACAAAACATCATTTGATGTACTTGACGAGAAAATGTCTGCAGCAATCAAGCGCGCTCAGGCAAGCGATGTTAATATTCTATTTGAAACTGTTGGTTACCTTGCAAGAACTGAAAATGTAATCGGTATTATTAATCACTTTGCTTCTGCAGCTATCGGTGTTTCATGGAATGTAAGAGGAACATCTTTCGATGCAGGTGAAACCGCTGAAACCACCATTAAAAATCTGGGTGCATACATTAAATATGTACGCCTTGGTGATATGAAGGATGGTAAAACTGTTTTAATCGGCGAAGGCGATTTGGATGTTGAGAAATTATTGAATTCTCTTTCCTCACTTAACTATGAGGGCTTCATTTGTGCTGCATGGAACGAAGAAATCAGTGATGCTGATATCGTTCTCACTCACTTTACAAACTACATTTCCTCTTTAGGTCGTGAGAAAAAAACTTATGACCGTGCACATTATAACCGTGACAAATCAGGTACTTTCCCTTGGAAAAAGTATGATGTTATTGACGCTACATTTTCCGATGTGCTTGACAAAATGGCAGAAAAATATCCTGACCAGTACGCATTCAAGTATCCTACTTTGGACTACACAAGAACTTATGAGCAGTTCCGTCGTGATGTTGACGAATGTGCTGCAGCATTGATTTCACTTGGCGTAAAAGCAGGTGACCATGTTGCAATATGGGCAACCAATGTGCCTCAATGGTTCCTTACCTTCTGGGCAACAACCAAAATAGGTGCAGTTCTTGTTACTG
>JAZOWJ010000092.1:0-1739 GCA_045659125.1 Acutalibacteraceae bacterium | reverse complement strand
GTGAGCTGCAGCTGTTCAATGACCTTGCGAACGTCATCAAGGATATTTCCTTCTTCAAGGATAAGGTTTTTTACTATGCTTATGAGTATGAATTCATGGAAACCAAGGATCTTGATTTCGGTATTTATACCAGCATCATCGGTGATGCTATGAAGGAAGAAGACGGCGTTTCCGAAAAATACTCCGCTTTGTATTCTGCAAAGAGCCCTTCCGTTTATATTCCCGGTCCGGGCAACCTTGTCAGCGCCCTCAAGCTTGAAAACATTCAGGATATGAGCATCGAAATCGGTGTGCCCTGCACATTCTCTTCGGATATCGGTGCACCCGCAACCATCACCACAACCAGCAAAACCTATGATGTTGGCCGTTTCAAGACCCAGGAAGCTGCTTACACGGATTGCATCAAGGTGACCATTGAAATCAACAATGAATCCTACAACAGCATCCCCTCTGACATCAAGGCGCTTGCCAAGAAGCAGCTTGCAGAGGACTATGTGCTTGGTGAAAACGAAGAATACTATCTCGACAAATATCAGACCGCTATGTACAACATGCACGGCACGGATATTATTGAGTTGGGTTCTGCTTATCCGCTTGAGCAGAATGAATCTACCGACGGTATCAGCACAGGCATTTATGCACAGCTCGGTGACATCAAGACCGCAGGCTCTTTGATTTTCTATTTCGACCGTGCAACACTCAATCCCATCGCCGCATCCTACAAGGTTGAAACCGATATCGACCAGAAGGTTGAAATGTCCATGTCCATGTCAGGCTTCAAAATTGAAGGCAGCATGTCCCCGCGTAACCTGATGATCGTGCAGACCAACTACTGGTTCGACGGTTATTTTGATTGATCATAATCATTTACAGGAGCTGTGCAATACGGCTCCTTTTTTTGTGCATGAAGCACCGTTTGTGTTTCCTCACAAATAGTGGTTTTTATATTTATGTATATTTACAATTGAAAATCAAAGCCGAAACAGGTATACTGTAATGTAACAAGCCAATTGGAAAAATTAAGGAGTGTTTAAAATGCAGCATTTTGAAATTGATACCATCCGCTACGAGGGTCCTTCCACCAAAAATCCCTTTGCGTTCCGTTATTATGATGCCGATCGTGTGATTCTCGGCAAAAAAATGAGTGAGCACCTGCCCTTTGCCATGGCATGGTGGCACAACCTTTGTGCAACGGGTACGGATATGTTTGGTGTCGGCACGGCTGACAAGAGCTTCGGCGCAGTGCCCGGCACTATGGAACACGCATTTGCCAAGGTCGATGCAGGCTTTGAATTTATGCAGAAGCTCGGCATCCGTTATTTCTGCTTCCACGATGCAGACATTGTTCCTGCTGCTGAGGATATCAACGAAACCAACCGCAGGCTGGATGAAATCACCGATTATATGCTTGAAAAAATGAAGGAAACCGGCATCAAGTGCCTTTGGGGTACTGCAAATCTGTTCGGTGATCCTCGTTTCTGCAACGGTGCAGGCTCCTCCAACAGCGCAGAGGTGTATTGCTTTGCAGCAGCACAGATCAAAAAGGCAATTGAGCTGACTGTCAAGCTCGGCGGTCAGGGGTATGTGTTCTGGGGCGGTCGTGAAGGCTACGAAACCCTGTGGAACACCGATATGAAGCTTGAACTTGAAAATATCGCAAACCTGATGCACAAGGCAGTTGATTATGCCCGTTCCATCGGCTTTACGGGAGATTTCTACATCGAGCCCAAGCCCAAGGA
>JAZOWJ010000091.1:0-6809 GCA_045659125.1 Acutalibacteraceae bacterium | reverse complement strand
CTCCACTGACGGCGAAAAGGAAGCATTTCAGACCTTTAACACCATTTCCTCGTCCTTTGACTTCCCTGTTTATACCTGCACGGGCAACCACGACCTGCACGCAAAATTCACTCTTGAAAATTGGCAGGCCTACATGAATGCTGGTGTTTACGGTGAAGAAAAAGCCGACGGTGTTCTGAATGTTGCAGAAAATGGTCTGGACTTTGTATACAGCAGCCAGCAAACCGCAGGCGATGTTTACATTTTCCTTTCTCAGACCTCCAACAACTACGGCCTGCTTTGCAATGCATTGCTGCAGGATTCCCAGCTTGACTGGCTCGAAGAGCAGCTGCAGACCTACAGCGGCAACCGTATTTACCTGTTCTTCCACACATTCCTGAATGCCCCCTCGGGCAACCCGCTGATGGGTGCAGGAAACCTCGTCAATGACCTCGGCTGGTCTTATCCGCTGTTCTACACACAGGGTGCATCGGACGAAATCCGCTTCAGAAATCTGCTTCGTGAATATGACAATGTTGTGTTCTTCAGCGGCCATTCCCATTGGGCTTATCACATGCAGAGCATAAACCCGCAACTGAACATTGCCGACTATGACGAGGGTGGTGCAACATACGTGCACGTTTCCTCGGTTTCCTCTCCGCGCACAACCGAAGGCTTCCAGATTCTGTGGTCCGGCAATGACCCTGGTATGTCTGAGGGATATCTTGCAGAAGTATATGAGGATTATATTCTTCTGTATGGTTGCGATTTCGTAAACGGTGAGCTGCTGGCCTATGCCCTTTACAGAATCAACGTATAATTCATTTTAAATCATGCAGCCGCAGAACGCGGCTGCATTTTTTATGCGCATTAACCAAGCCTGAGCTTGTAACAAAGAGGCAGCTGTGTGTCAGGCAGCTTTTTGAGATTGATGGTCAGTGCCTCATCATTTCTTGCAAATTCAATCTGCTCATCGCTGCCGAGCAGTGTTATTTCTTCAATGAGAATATCGTTGTGCTTTTTATGACAGAGCGTCTTTATGACCGCTTTATCGGCAGGGCGCATCTGAAAAACATAAAGATAACCGTTTTTATAAGTAAAGCGGAAATCCTCGGCGGTGAATTTCTTTTCGTCACCGTCTTTAAAGAAGCCTTCTTCGGCATTGACTGTGCCTTCACCGAAAACGCGCCAATGGGTCGTGTCATAAATACCGTCTCCGTTCACGGACAACCATTCGCCCATGGTAAGCAACACCTCAGTTTCCTCGTCGGTGATGGTTCCGTCGGACTTGGGTCCGATATTGATGAGCAGATTGCCGTTTTTGCTTACGATATCAACAAGGTCGCAGACAATCTGGCGTGCACTCTTGTAAGCATTGTCTTTGCGGTAGCCCCATGAATATTTACCGATGGCAGTATCGGTCTGCCAATAAAGCGGTGAAATGCCTGTCAATGCACCACGCTCGACATCGAAGACCGCAACCGTAGGCGGAAATGCCTCGTGCTTGTAGTTGATGGTCACATCCTTGCCCCATTCCAGGGCACGGTTGTAATAATAAGCAGCCAGTTTTTTAAGATAGGGCTTGAAGGTGTTGTTCTGAATCCACCAGTCAAAATACAAAACGGACGGCTGATAGCGGTCCACAAGCTCACAGGTACGCACAAGCCAGTCTGTCAGCCATTCTTCATCGGCACCGCGTGCACGGATGTCGGCAGTGTAGCCGCCGAGGTCTTCTTCGCCGAATTCATTGCAGTAAACAGCGGGACCGTAGAAATCACTGTATGCTTCGTCATTGACATCGCTGTCGATGGTTCTGCCCATATTCATAAAGAAATAATGCTCGGCACGGTGGGTAGATGCACAGAATGTAATCCCTTGTTTTTCACATTCGGCTTTGAGCTCACCGATCACATCGCGGCAAGGCCCCATGGCAGGTGCTTTCCAGCGGTTGAAATCGGTTTCATACATGGCAAAGCCGTCATGATGCTCGGCAACGGGCATGCAGTAACGCACCCCCGCTTTTTTGAACAGCGATACCCATGCCGCAGCATCGAAGTTTTCGGCTTTAAACATCGGAATAAAATCCTTGTAGCCGAAGTCTTTCTGATCGCCGTAGGTTTTGCGGTGATGTTCAAATTCGGGTGTATTTTTGAAATACATCCCGCGCGGATACCATTCGTTGCCGAATGCAGGCACGCTGTAAACACCCCAATGAATAAAAACACCGAGTTTGTCACGCATATACCATGCAGGCACGGCATGGGGAGCAAGGCTTGACCAATCCGCCTTGTATTTTCCGTTTGCAATTACTTCATCAATTTGCCTGAGATATTCCTGAACAGTCATATATTGCTCTCCGTTTCTTACTTTTTGTCTATTATAACATAAACTACAAAAAAGTGCTACGATAATTTTAGTTATGTTACAAAAAAACCACCGCAAGGGTGGTTTTTTGTTGGCGAAAGAGCAGTATAACTGTGCAAAAACAGGACAAAGAAAAGCGATTAGGTCCACACCTGCACTGTTCGACAAGTTAGAATTTCTTTTTTGTAACATTTATCTGGTTTTACGTTTTTTCGAGGGAGCAGTTTTTTTGTTGAGAATTATTATAAAAGCAGAAATCATAACAAAAACCAGTTCAACCACGCCAAAAAGTATCAACATGCCGATTCTCGCATACTCCTTATTATCATTGAATCTTTGGTATGATAAATATATGTCATCTATTGAATACGCATCAATAACTAAATTATATTTTCCAAAGACATTGCCATCTTCTATATAGGTTATTGTTAATGCATCTCCCACATTGAGTTCTTTTGACACATCATAAACGCCTCTATATTCTGATGACAAAGCTCCCTTGGAAAATTTGTATTCGTTCAAGTCATCGTATATGTATAGGTCAGATTCGTGAAAATCTCTTCTATAATCAATTTCTCTCACGGTAATATTAAGTTGTTTGGTCTGAGATAAATCCACTGATTGCGTGTCGTTCCAAAAAACAAGAAAAAATGCTAAAATAATAAGCTGTAGAATGGCTATTCTAATAATGTTCTTCTTCATACACGTTGCCTCAAACTGATAGTTTCAACCTTTTCGAAGTAAATATACCACAAAACTATGAATTTTTCAACAGAAAACAAGAAACCTCTCTTGTCTTGGTAGACAAAAGAGGTTTTTTACATGGAGCGGGATACGGGAGTCGAACCCGCCTCTTAGCCTTGGGAAGGCCGTATAATACCGATATACCAATCCCGCATATTGAACTGTAATTTTATTATACATAAATGACCTGAAAATACAAGTGCTTTTTGTCACAAAGAAAGAAGATATTTTTTGTACAGTTGTGCAATTGTAAAATGCTTTTCATCTATGCTATAATAAAAAAAAATGGCGAAAGGATGAAAAAAAATGACTGTCAAAATGCTGAAAGCCTTGTTTTCTGTGCTTATTTTTATTCTTACCATGCTTGTTTCCCCCGGCCTGCTCGGCACAAAGCTGTTCTATCAGCCCTTGAATGCTGATGAATGTCTGCTGAATGTTGCCGTGATTTCCGACACACATCTCGACGGCTCTGCCGCAAGGCAGGCGGTGCTTGAGCTTGCCCTCGAGGACATTTCAGAGGCAAAATATCCCGTGGATGCCATGATTATTTCCGGTGACATCACCGACAACGGAGAAACGGAAGAATGGGACACTGTTGCTGCTGCATTTGCAAACACCGAAAATCTGCCCGAGATTATTCTTGCAGAGGGAAACCATGATACATGGTCAGATGCAGGCTACGAGAATTCGCTTGCAAATTTCCTGCATTACAATGAAGTCATTGCAGGAAGAACACTCGAAAAGCAGTATTACAGCACCGAAATCAACGGCTATACATTTATTGTGATGGGCAGCGAGGCTGACCATACCGACGCCTACATCAGCGAGGAGCAGATTGCATGGCTCGATGCCACCCTCAGTGCAGCCGACTCCGACGGCAAGCCCGTTTTTGTAATCAGCCACTGGCCGATCAATCTGACCCACGGCCTGCCCGAAAGCTGGGGCGATGAGGACTACGATGAATTCACGGGCGGCTTCGGTGAGCAGTCTGCACAGGTGGAAGAGGTTCTTGCAAAATATGAAAACGTGTTCTTCATTTCCGGCCACATCCACAACGGTCTTGGCGAACTGCTGACCGATGACCTTTATGGTTATAAGAGCGTGGAGCACTACGGAAACATCCACTCCGTCAACCTGCCGAGCTACATGTATATGTATCCGCACGGACAGGTGGGACTCGGCAACGGCTTCCAGTTTGAGGTGTATGCCGACCGCGTTGTCATCCGTGCAAGAAACTATGCAACAGGCATCTGGTTCGCCGCCTACGAATATGAAATTCCGCTGACATAAGCACATAAAAAAATGCAGGAGCTGTCACAGAACAGCTCCTTTTTTGTACGACAAAATACGATTTATCAGATTTGCAGGAACGAAAAAGCAATCAACACTGAACCGACCAGAAACCGAAGCGTTTTCCGCCCTCTCGCTTGATAAAACCTTTTTCTTCAAGTTTGGCAGTAATGCTTTTGACGGTTCGCTCTGACTTATTGATTTTCTGTGCAAGTTGTTTTTGTGTCATTTGCGGATTTTTCTTTAACAAATTAAGAACAAGCGTTTCATCCAAAGTGCAATCCAAAGTGCAATCCAAAGTGCAATTATGTTTATTTTCATTGCACTTTGGAGCATTCAAAGTGCCGCTTATGTGCAAATTTCTGTTTTTCAGTTCATTATTTTCACCTAAAAGCAGATTTCTCAAAAACAGTTCAAGAAACTCGGTTGTTTCATGCACACCTTTCTGAATGTTGTTGTAGTTTGCCCGAACCAAAGCATTACGAAAATACCATGCATTCTGTGCAAAAATCTCATTAGTAACATCAAAACCAAGCGTACGCAGATATTTAATAAAAAAGACGGCTGTGGCTCTTGTGTTGCCCTCTGAAAAAATATGAATCTGCCAGAGGCGGGAAACAAATTTTGCCAAGTGCTTTATAACCTGATCCATGGACAGGTCTTTGTAGCTGAATTCCCGTTCCTGCGAAATATCGTAGTCAAGTGTTGCTCTCAGATCAAGGGCACCGCCATACAAAACAGTGTCGCCGTCAAGCACCCATTCAGCTTTTGTAATGTTATACTCTCTGATTTTGCCGGCATATTTATATACACCATCAAAAAGACGAGCATGAATCGAAATATATTGTGCCGGTGATAAAACAAAGGATTTTTCCGAAAGCAACTGTGCAATACGCACCGAAACCTTGTCCGCTTCCTCTGTTCTGTCATTGGCAGTATGCTTTATATTCTCTTTGTAATAACTGTGAATGAGTTGGTTTGCCTCCTCAAAGGTGATATCCCCTGCAATGCTTTTTTCGGCAATATCCAGAAGATAGCCGCTTGTTTCAAGCCCGTCAACAGCCTGCAAGCCGATTGCGGTGTGCCAAGCATAGCCTTTTTCACGCTTCTGAGGCTCCTTTTCCTGCAGATATTCTTCAAAATTATAATCGTTCATTTGCGCCTCCGCACATTTAACTGCTGCTTATATTTTACATCAAAATCAACAAAAAATCAACAAGCAGATAAATTCATCACCTTTAAGAACCGGATTTTATTCTGCTGTTTTAATTCTGATACCCATTTCTTCAAGCTGTGCAAGGTCTTCCTCCGAGGCTTCGGAGTCGGTAATAAGGCAATGAATCTTGCTTGCAGGGCAGATGCTGATGACGGAATCAAAGCCGATTTTTTCAAAGGGATACAGGCCGTAAACGGTTTTTGAATTGTTAATAACGGCATTGGTCAGTTCCAGACTTCTCGACTTCTGAACGGAAAGACCGAATTTTGCCGACACACAGGCAGAGGTGACAAAGCCTTTATCAAAACGCAGGCGATTGATCATCGACAACGCAAAGCTGTCGTAAAAGCAGCCGTTTTTCTGCATTTCACCGCCTGCAAGCAGCACCGTTATGTTTTCTTTTTTGCGAAGCTCTTCAGCAATGGCAAGAGAATTGGTCACAACCGTGCACGGCACTTCGCCCATATTCTGCGCCATCAGAAAGCCGACACTTGCGTTTGTGATGTACACCACATCGTTTTCGGCAATCTCCTGCACTGCTTTTTTGGCAATGGCAAGATAATTTTCTTTCACTTCCCTGACGCGTTCATCGGGTGCAAGATCTTTGATGACATTCGCACCAACCTGACGGACAGGAATGGCGCCGCCGTGGGTTCTTTTTAAGAGTCCCTGTTCTTCAAGAATTCGCAAATCCCGCTTTGCGGAATCGTAACTGATCTGAAAAAGTTCCTGTATTTCTGCATTTGAGATTCTTCCCTGCTCGGAAATGAGCCTTAAAATCTCGCTGTGTCTTTCTTCCATGAACATAGTATATCACTCCTGAATATTAACAATTATTCACGATTATTTACCAATCGCAAGATCAATATAGCACAATCATTAACAGTTGTCAACCATTTTTCAAAACAAGGATGCACATTCGGGCACATTCGTGCAAACAAAAAAAAGTCCCCATCGGTTTAAATCGACGGGGATCAGATCGCAAAATCATACTGTTATTGCTTTTCGAGCATTTTCTGTGCGATTTGTTCTGACAGCTCGGAATGAATGATATACTTTTTGCTGAAAATAAGAAGCGAAACAAACGCAGTGACAAAAGGAATGGCAAACATCATAACCATAATGCCGTTTTTTGCACCTGTCGGTTGCGGAATCACATTTTCCTGATATTTGCATAATTCAAGCCCGAAGCCAATGATCAGTGCCTGAATGAAGT
>JAZOWJ010000090.1:0-9817 GCA_045659125.1 Acutalibacteraceae bacterium | reverse complement strand
AAACAGGAAAAAGTCCACATAATCCGTGCGAAGCCTTTTCAGCTGTTCACCGAGCAGCTTGTCAAGAATCTCTGTTGTGCGCATCATCTGCGGGGGCAGCTTGGTGGCGATGAACACCTTGTCGCGGATGTTGTTCTTTTCAAAAATTTCACCGATAGCGGCTTCACTTCCGGGGTAAATGAAGGCGGTGTCAAAATAATTCACACCGTTGTGAAATGCGTTCATGACCTGCTTTTCGGTTTCTTCCATCTGAATTCTGCCGAGCTTCTTTTTGAAGCGCATGCAGCCGAAGCCTAAAACAGATAATTTGTTGCCGTATTTATCCTCGCGGTATTTCATAAATGCCCTCCCGGCCGAAATGATTTTAAATTCTTATAAATAATTATATCATACAGGCATTGAAAATTTCAAGCCTTCTTTTGCCGTCCCTGCATGAAAAGCTCCCCTCTGTAAAAAGAGGGGAGTGATGTTTTTTTGTTTACAGCTTGCAGATATCAGGCTCGGTAATCAGATGGAAGCCTGCATCCTCGAGTGCCTGCTCGGCGGCTGCATTGTCCTCTACACGGATTACAACGTATGCGTGCTTTTCGGTGCGTGCCATGAACGCATACAGATATTCCATGTTGATATTGCTGTCATTGAGCACCTTGAGGGCTGCGGAAAGCTTGCCGGGTGCATCGCCGATCTTTACACCGACAACCTCGGTGATTTTGATAAGATAGCCTGCATCGGTAAGAACCTGCTGTGCAGCATCGGTGTCATTCACAATCAGACGCAGAATACCGAAATCCTGTGTTTCTGCAATGGAGAGTGCTCGCAGGTTGATGCCCTGTGCGGAAAGCGCTTCGGTGATGGCCACAAGAGCGCCCTGCTTGTTTTCTACAAAAACGGTTAATTGCTTGATTGCCATAATGATAGCTCCTTTCTGATGTGTATGTTAAATAAGCTTTCTCTTATCGATAACACGAACAGCCTTGCCCTCGCTTCGTGCAATGGTCTTGGGCGCAACGAGATGCACGGCAGGGTTGATGCCGAGCATAATCTTCATTGCATTTGCAAGGGATTTTTCCATGGCAATGATTTCGCCGACCTTGTCGGTGAACTGCTCGGGAGTCATTTCAACATTCACCTCGAAGGTGTCGTTGTTCTTTACGCGGTCAACAACAATCTGATAGTTCGGCTCATAACCCTCTTTAAGAAGCACGGTTTCAATCTGGCTGGGGAATACGTTGACACCGCGGATGATGAGCATGTCGTCGGTTCTGCCCATGGGCTTTGCCATCTTGATGAGGGTTCTGCCGCAGGAGCATTTTTTGCGCGAGAGAACGCAGATATCGCGTGTGCGGTAACGAAGAAGCGGGAATGCTTCCTTGTCGAGTGATGTGAACACGAGCTCACCCTTGCTGCCCTCGGGCAGCACCTCACCCGTGTCGGGGTCGATGATTTCGGCAAAGAAATGGTCCTCGTTGATGTGCATACCCGTCTGCTCACTGCATTCAAATGCAACGCCGGGGCCGGTGGTTTCGGTCAGACCGTAAATATCATAAGCCTTGATGCCGAGGGTGGCTTCAATGCTTTTTCTCATTTCCTCTGTCCACGGTTCTGCACCGAAAATGCCTGCCTTCAGCGGAATATCCTCAGGCTTGAAGCCCTGCTCCTGCAGTGCCTCACCAATATAGGCGGCATAAGAGGGAGTGCAGCAAAGAAGGGTAGCATTCAGGTCCGTCATGAACTGAATCTGGCGCTCGGTGTTGCCCGAGGACATCGGCAGCGTCAGGCAGCCGACCTTGTGCGAGCCGCCGTGCAGACCGGCACCGCCTGTGAACAGACCGTAGCCGTAAGCGACCTGGCAAACATCCTTTTTGGTGCAGCCGGTTGCCATGATGGCACGAGCACAGCAGTCCTCCCACAAATCAACGTCATGCTGTGTGTAGAAAGCAACCACACGGCGGCCTGTTGTGCCCGAGGTGGAATGAATACGCACGCATTCATCCAACGGCTTTGCAAGCAGACCGTAGGGATAGGCCTCACGCAGGTCGGATTTTGCAAGGAAGGGGAGCTTGCACAAATCGTCAATAGACTGAATATCATCAGGCTTTACGCCTTTTTCATCCATCAGGTTGCGGTAATACGGAACATTTTCATAAACATGATGCACCTGCTTGACAAGCTTTTCCGACTGGAGCTTTTTCATGTCCTCGCGGGGCATGGTTTCAATTTCTTTCTGGTAGTAATTTTGCATCTTTTCTTGCACCCTTTCTGTTGTTTTTCTTGTTCGTTTTGTTTTCGGATTGTGCAAGGGAAATGAAAAAACGCCCTCTGCATTCCGAATCAGAATACAGAGGACGAGAAAGACGTTCCCGTGGTACCACCTCAGTTCGCTGTCACCTCACAATGACAGCCTTTTCAGGTACGAACATACCTTAGTTCTGTAACGGGAACTCCCGTTGCATCCTACTGAAGAAAAAAATTCTTGTTCAGTGCACTGCTAACAGAATGAATTCGTGAAGGACGTCCTCATTGCCTCGCACCGACCGGCAACTCTCTCAAGATTCTTTCCGACCTACTGGTTTCTGCTCATCGCATTTGTAAAAACAAAGCATCTTGCTTTTGTTTGGAATGATTATATGCCCAAAAAACGCAAAAGTCAAGCCCTTGTATGAAAATAATTTACATTTATTTGCAAATTACTGCATAAGGAATGAATGAATTTGCATTATTTGTGAATAAATGCAGGTTGAAGTGTATAATTAAATGATATCAACAACCTTGTAGCCGTTGTCTGTGATGATTTTTGCAAGCACTTCGTTGTCAACAGGGGCTTCGAGCGTGACAACAGCAGTGCCTTGTGTGTGGCTGACGATTGCAGATGCAACCCCCTGTGTGCCTTCAAGCAGCTGCTTGACTCTTGCTTCGCAGTGCGGACACATCATACCTTCAATTTTCATGGTCTTTTCCATTTTCGGTTCCTCTTTTCTTGGTTTTTGTTTTATTTTTTTGTCTTTTTTTGTGCTGTGAATATCGCAAAGATTCAGCCGCAGTGCGTTGGTTACAACGCAAAAGCTTGACAGGCTCATAGCGGCCGCACCGATCATGGGGTTGAGTGTCAGTCCTGCCCACGCAAAGACGCCGGCTGCGACGGGAATGCACACGGCATTGTAGAAAAATGCCCAGAACAGATTGCCGTGAATGGTTTTAAGTGCCGCACGGCTCAAACGGATGGCTGCAGGCACATCGGACAATCTGCTGTTTACAAGCACAAGGTCGGCTGCATCAATGGCAACATCCGTGCCTGCTCCGATGGCAATGCCGATGTCTGCTTGTGTCAGTGCAGGGGCATCGTTGATGCCGTCGCCGACCATTGCAACCCTTCCGTCCTGCTGCAAACGAGCAATGGCAGCCTGTTTGCTGTCGGGTCTGACGCCTGCAATGACCGCATCCGTGCCGACCTGTCTGCCGATGGCTTCGGCAGTAAGCTGATTATCACCTGTCAGCATCACAACACGAAGACCCATGCCCTTGAGCTGTGCAATGGCTGCTGCGCTGTCAGGCTTGACGGGGTCTGCAATGGCAATCAGACCGAGTACCTGTGCGCCTTGGGCAAAGTAAACAGCGGTTTTGCCTTCTGCGGACAGCTGATTTGCTTTTTCTGCAAGCGATGCAGGAACAGGGGCATATTTTTTAATAAAATCCGCATTGCCGCCGCAAACGGTTTCGTTTTGCAGCTTCGCGGTCAGTCCGCCGCCCGGGAAAATTTCAAAATCCGTGGTCTGCAGGGAATCTATACTGTTTTCTTCTGCATATTGCACAATTGCCCTTGCCAACGGATGCTCACTCTTACTTTCAAGGCTGCAGGCAATTTGCAGCAGGTTCTCTGCGCCGATAATGTCCGTAACCGCAGGTGTACCCATGGTGATTGTGCCTGTTTTATCGAGTGCAACAATTTCCGTTTTTCCTGCTATTTCAAGGGCTGCTGCTGTCTTAAAAAGAATACCGTTTTTTGCCCCCTTACCGCTGCCGACCATAATGGCAACAGGGGTTGCAAGTCCGAGTGCACAAGGACAGCTGATGACAAGCACCGAAATGGCTCTTGTCAATGAAAAGCCTGCGCTTTCACCTGCAAGAAGCCATGCAAACAGAACAACAACGGCAATGCCCATCACAACAGGAACAAAAATACCCGAAACCTTGTCTGCAATTTTGGCAATGGGGGCTTTGGTGGCCGCCGCATCACTCACCATGCGTATGATTTGTGAAAGCGTTGTGTCTTCACCGATTCGAGTGGCTTCACACTGCAAAAAGCCCGAGCGGTTGATGGTTGCGGCACTGACGGTGTCGCCGACCGTTTTTTCTGCAGGGATGCTTTCACCTGTCAGTGCGGATTCATCCACCGCACTGTGTCCGTCGGTTACAATGCCGTCTGCAGGGATGCTTTCACCGGGTCTTACAACAAAAATATCACCCTTTTGCACCATTTCCACGGAAATAATCTGCTCAATGCCGTCACGGATGACGGTGGCTGTTTTTGGGGCAAGCCGCATAAGGCTTCTGATGGCATCGGTCGTTTTTCCTTTTGACCTTGCTTCGAGCAGCTTTCCCAGCGTTATCAGGGCAAGAATCATGGCGGATGATTCAAAATACAGGTTGTGAAGCTCGTGTGCAGGGTTGTCCGATACGGTCATGGTCAGCAAAACATATACACTGTATGCAAAGGAGGCACCCGAGCCGAGGGAAACCAGTGTGTCCATATTCGGAGCACGGTGCAAAAGCCCCTTGATTCCGTTTATAAAGAACCTTTTATTGATGACCGCTACAATGCCTGCCAACAGCATTTGCAGAATGCCGATGGCAACGGGATTTTCTGCAAGGACGGACGGCAGGGGAAAATTCCACATTGTGTGTCCCATGGACAGATACATCAGCACAAGCAGGAACAACATGGAAGCCACAAGCCGTCTGAACAGCACAGGGGATTGCTTGTCGGTCAACGGATCCTCTTTCGTGTTTTTGTTCTGCGGTTGTGTTCCTTTTTTTGCAGCCCTGTAGCCTGCTTTTTCAACCGCAGCTATAATTTTCTGTTCGTCGGCAGTGCCTTCCACAAGCATGGAATTCGTAAGCAGATTGACTGTGCAGACGGATACACCGTCCACAGCCGAAACAGCCTTTTCAACCCGTGCGCTGCAGGCAGCACAGCTCATGCCGTAAACATCGTATTGATTCATTGTGAGCAGGCACTCCTTTCTGCTTTTGTATGCTACAGTATACCACCGATTTGCAAAAAAATCTACAGTGGCAGAGAGAAAAATTGTCTCCCTGCCACAGCATCGTTGTAATTTAATTTTCCGGTTGCGCATTTTTGGCAGTGCCGCAGCAACCGCCGTTGCATTGCTTTGCATACGGGCATCCTACGCATTTTTCGCCGCGTTTTTTTGCACGCACAAGATACCAAATAATGCCTGCAACAATGGCAATCAAAATGAAAATAAGAATTGCATTTTCCATGTAGGCACCTGTTTATTTTGCGGTTATGAAAGCTTTTTCGGCTTTCATTTTCTTTTTTGTGTTCAGAATGAGTCCGAGTACAACACTGAATATGGCAAGAATTGCAAGCAGACCGCCGATTGCGGAAACCGTTGCAAGCGTTCCGCCTGTAAGAAGTGTGCCGATGGTATAAACAAAATATGCCACGGTGTAGCCGACTGCCAGCTGCAGTCCGATTCCGCCCCAAAGCCATTTTGCACTTTTCATTTCGGCATTCATTGCACCGATTGCCGCAAAGCAGGGCGGTGAAAAAAGATTGAAAATCAGATAGGCGAGTGCTGCTGCCTTGCTGATTGCCATAATGCCTGCAACCTGTTCCCCTGCACCCTCGAGCATTGCAAGCTCTTCGGTGTCGATGAGATTTTCAAGTCCCACAAAGCAAACCGCCAATGTGCCGACAACATTTTCCTTGGCAATGAAGCCTGTGATGGTGGCGGCTGCAAGCTGCCAGGAAAGAACACCGACAATCGGCACAAGCAGATAGGCAAAGGGAGCAGCAATCGAAGCGAGAATCGAAGCATCTGCACTCTCTGCAACGGTGAATTTCCATGTGAATGTCTGCATCAGCTGCACTGCCATGTTGCAAAGCAGAATGATGGTTGCGGCTTTTATAATATAGGCTTTGCCGCGGCTGCACATGGATTTGAAGGCACCCCAAAAAGAGGGACGCTTGTATTCGGGTAATTCAATAATGAAATATGATTTTCTTGCTTTATGCCCCGTGATCAGGTTGATAAGCAGAGCACCGAGGAAGATGAGGGCAATGCCTGCAAAATACATCAGGCCGCTGACCCACCAGGCATTTTCAAAGAAAGCACCTGCAAACAGGGAAATAACGGGAATTTTTGCACCGCAGGGCATAAAGGGCGCAAGCATGGCGGTCGCTCTGCGTTCGCGCTCGTCACGAATGGTGCGGCTTGCCATAATGCCGGGAACAGCACAGCCGACTGTAATGACAAAGGGAATCACCGATTTGCCGGAAAGACCGACGCGCTTAAAAATAGGGTCCAGCACAACCGCTGCACGGGACATGTAGCCGCAGTCCTCAAGCAATGCAATCAGGAAGTACATGACCATAACAAGAGGCAGGAAGCCGACAACGGCAACCACACCGCCGATCACACCGTCCACCAGAATTGCGCTCAGCAGGGGATTTGCATTTTCAAGCAAACCGCCGACCCAACCCTGGAACATTTCGAGAAGGGTCACAAGGCCGGGAATTGCAGTGCCGTTTGCAAACTCATAGCCTTCTGCGATCCATGCACCGAGCGTGCTCTGTGAAATATAGAATACAAGGAACATCACAACTGCAAAAATCGGCAGACCGAGCCATTTGTTGGTCAGAATGTTGTCAATTTTATCTCCGATGTTCTTGTTTCTGGTCAGAACCTTTCGTGCTTCAACCTCTTTTACAATGTCGTTGACAAATGCAAATCTTGCACGGTCTGCGGCTTCTGCCTCAGCTTTGCTGTGCAGGACGGTATTATCCTGCTGATAAGGACAGCTCTGCTGCTTGCCTGCAAGGGAAACGGCTGTGTCAATCAGGGACTTCATGCCTGTTGCCTGCGTGGAAACGGTTTGCACCACGGGACAGCCGAGCTTTTCTGCAAGGGCAGCAGTGTCAATTTTGTTGCCCTTTCTTTTGCTGATATCGCTTTTGTTCAGAGCTACAACAAGCGGAATGCCGAGCTCAAGCAGCTGTGTTGTGAAAAACAGACTGCGGCTTAAATTGTCGGCATCCACAATGTTGATGATAACATCAGGATTTTCGTTTCTGACATAATCGCTTGTGATGCTTTCATCATTTGTAAACGGGGACATGGAATAAGCCCCGGGCAGGTCCACTGCCGTAATCGCTTGTCTGCCTGCATACAGGCGCTTTATTTTTTTCTCTTTTTTATCAACCGTAACACCTGCCCAGTTGCCAACCTTTTCGTTGGCGCCCGTCAGGGCATTGAAGAGGGTCGTTTTACCCGAATTCGGATTGCCTGCCAATGCAATTTTCATTTATTATCTTCTCCGTAAATACAATTATTTCAGGGCTTTACAAGTATTGCTTCCGCCAGGGGAATATCGATACTGTAGCGGGCATCCTTGATGGATACCGTGCAGCCGCTGCGACGGTGCGAAATTACGGTGATGGCTTCACCGCTGTAGCAGCCCAGTGAAAACAAGAACGCATTCAGCTCCTTGTCATCTATATTGATTTGCTGAATGATGTATTCTTGTCCTTCTTCTGCGTTTCTTAAATTCATAACTGTTTTCCACCATATCTCAAAGGGTAGTTAGCCATTGCTAACTGTTGGATTGAAAATATAGTTAGCCGTTGCTAACCATTGTCATTATATGTTTTTTTTGCTGCTTTGTCAAGAAAATTTCTGCATGATTTTTACTTTTGTCAAATCTGTAAAAACCATGCATTGATTTTCTTTTTCATTTGTGCTATATTATAGATGAGAAAAATAAAAAACGGAGAAAGAGTTATGGCATTGAAACCGTCGGGTGAAATGTACCTCGAAACAATATATGTTCTGAGCAAAACAAAGGTGCCTGTGCGCTCTGTTGACATTGCCGAGCACATGAACTACTCCAAGCCCAGTGTCAGCCGTGCTGTGGGGCTTCTGAAAAATGAAAATTATATCACCATCGACAAGGACGGAGCCATCATGCTCACCGAGGAGGGCTATGCCCTTGCGCATAAAATTTATGAACGCCATACCGTGCTGTGCAGGGCGCTTATGATGCTCGGTGTGGACGAGAAAACAGCATCCGAGGATGCCTGCAGAATTGAGCATGTTATCAGTGATGAAAGCTTTGAAATGATTAAAAAGCATATGAAAACGGTCGGATAAAACAGAACGAGGACTTGCAATGCGAATGCAAATCCTCGTTTTTTTTCATATTAAAGCTTGTTTTCGTCATACGCAGCTCGGATACCGCCGATGAATTTCGGTCTTGTCCGTGCAGCAAGCACCATGGCCTCGCCGATTTTGTTGTTTTCAAGACGCAGTGGCACGGCAACTTTTTTCAGGTGCATGCCGATCATTGTAAAGCCGATGTCCAGCCCTGCATCCGCCTTGATTTCCTCAACGGCAACGGGATTTTCAAAGCCTGCATAAGCCTTTGTTGCAAGTGATCCGCCTGCCTTGGGCTGCGGAATCACATTCACAGGTTCTGCAAAGGGAACGGCGTTGCGCTCTGTGATGATGGCACGGTTGAGGTGCTCACAGCACTGCACGGCAAGAAAAATGCCCTTGGCTTTTGCAAAATCGTGCAGGGCATTGAAAATTTCGCCTGCCGTATCGGGGTTTGAATTTGTGCCGATGACCGACCCGACCACCTCGCTGGTGGAGCAGCCGACCACAACAATATTACCTGCCTGCAGCCCTGCTTTTTCGTAAAGCTCTGCGATTGCCGCTTGCGTTTGCTCATAAATTGTTTGATTCATAAAAACATCTCTTTTACTGTAAAATCAATATGGCTTATTATACTAAACTGCTGCGAAAAATGCAACTCCCTCGGCAAAAACCGAAGGAGTTTTTTCTTTGGTAATCAAATTTTTCTGTATGCGGCAGATAAGATGAACATTTTATTCTTCCGTGATTTCCACGTTGAACATGTCCTTGTTCTGCGAAACAAGCAGCTTTCCGCCGAGCACGCAGTCAAAGTCCTTTACAATGATTTCCTGCGGGGTAACAACGGGATAGGGAACGGAATCCTTGTGATTGGGATTGACTTTGTTGAACAGATAATTAAAGCCGGGTCTGTAAACAAACAGGCCGTCGATTTCAATTCTTTGCGGCAGGTGGCAGGTATAGCCGAAATCATGGGTTTCGGAGTTGTTTGCATTGATAATGTGCATGGACACACCTGTGGGATAGAATTTGCAGTTGCGGATAATCAGCTCACCATTCCATGTCGAGCCGTAGTCCTCACGCAGGTCAACAAAATCCTGCGCCATAACGGTGGTGTTTTCAATCAGTGCCGTGCCGCTGCCGATGAGCTTGATGCCGTGGTGACCGAGCACGGAGTTTTTCACCGTTGCATTCAGCACACCCTGGTGTGCATCGAAGCGTGAGAATGCACAGCCGTCATAAACGAGATTCTTGCAGTAATTTGTGCCTGCAATGCCCCAGTAGTTGCCGTCGGAAATGTCATTTGTCTGGTTGCAGTTGACGAAGCTTGCATTGACAGCAGTGGCAGCGCCGATGTCATAAGTGCCCATCTGCACGCTTGTGCCTGCCGAACCGATGGTCGAATATTTTTTGTGACCCGT
>JAZOWJ010000089.1:0-5496 GCA_045659125.1 Acutalibacteraceae bacterium | reverse complement strand
GTTCTTGCATGGGCAGAAGCAAAAGGCATTGACATTGCAAACATCAACATCACCGCAACCCACAGCCATTCCGCACTCGACACACAGGGTGTTGCAACCGGCTCCATCTATAAGATTCTTGCAAACTCCTTTGCAAACCTGCTGCACATCAATGAGCTTGCAGGCATGGAAAGCGCAACCGCATTCAAGAAGATGTTCATTGAAAGAAGCATCAATGCTGTGATTGCTTCGATTGAAAACATGACCGAAGGCACTATGAGCTATGACAAGATCGACGCAAGCTACTATATCAATGACAAGCGCGACCTGATCAAGGCTGAAGACATTCCCGAGGTTATCAGCATTCTGTTCACCCCCGACGATCAGAGCATCAACGAAACCTATTTCGTAAACATCACGCTGCATCCCACAAGCTTCAGCGCAAGCAACGGCCTTGTTTCTTCCGACTATATCTACTGGCTTGACAAATATCTCAATGAAAACTCTCCCGTTGCAAACGGCAATGGCGCAAACTCCATCGTTGTGCAGGGTGCACTCGGACAGGTTTCGAGAGATAACATCGAATACGATGAAAGCACCATGGATGAATGGGAAGCAATGGGTGCATCTGCAAAGACACTCGGTACAAACATTGCAAAGCTGCTTCTTGAAGCTGATTATGACAATGAGCTGGCTCCCATCCTCAACACCATTTCGCATGACTTCCTGATTGCTCCCACCAATGCAATTCTTGCACTCGCATGCAAGGCAAGACTTGTTAACAACCAGGTTTACCGCACAGGCATCGGCCCGATGGATGCAGCAGTTGCAACCGAAATCGGTTATGTTGAATTCGGTCACGAAATTGCTTTCGCTACCTTCCCTGTTGAGCTGTATCCCGAAGTATTCTGGGGCGCAGACATCACCGGCAACGCAACATGGGACGGCACTGCATGGGAATATCCTGCAATGCCCGAAATGATTGACGGCATCGAGCTGCACTGCATCAGCCTTTGCAACGATGCACTCGGCTATGTTGTAACCGACAACTACTTCGGCTATATGGGCCACATCATCGGCGAAGAAATCGCTGACGAAATTCTGTCCCTCGGCGGCACAGCAGGCTCCACCATCATCAAGGAATTTGCAGTGATTGCAAATCAGGTCAATGCATACAACGCAGAATAACATCAGAGTATAGCAATAACCGCCGTCCGGCTGACCGGGCGGCGGTTTTCCTGTTGTGCAAATTATGATTTATCTTATTCCGGGCAGTAATAAAATCACAAGACCCAGTGCAATACGATAGGCGCCGAAAACACGAAAGTCATGCTTTTTGATGTAGCCCATCAGGAATTTGATTACCAAAACCGACACTCCAAATGCCGTCGCCATGCCGACAAGCAGAAGTGCAAGCTCGGATGCCGAAAAATCAAGTCCGAATTTCAGGATTTTAACGGCACTCAGCCCGAACATAACCGGAACGGCAAGAAAGAATGTGAATTCTGCAGCAGCCACACGCGAAACCCCAATCATCAATGCCCCGATAATGGTAGCCCCTGAACGTGATGTGCCGGGAATGATGGATAAAACCTGAAACAGACCGATAAGCAATGCGCTTGTGCAGGTAATATCATCAAGCGTCTCGGTTTTCGGGCTGCGTTTTTTGTTGCGCATTTCAACCGCAATAAAGGCAATTCCGTAAACAATCAAAGCTGCAGCAATCACAGTCGGTGTGTGCAGATGTGCCTCGATCCAATCATCAAACAGCAGTGTCACAACTGCACCCGGCACGCAGGCAACAATCACCTTACACCATACCGAAAAAACATCCTTGCGGATTTCGGGTTTTGCATTTCTGTTCAGAGTAAACGGCAGCATTTTGTTCCAAAACAACACCACAACCGCAAGAATTGCACCAAGCTGAATCACAACGAAAAACATTTCCTTGAATGCAGCATCTGCGTGCAGCCTCACAAATTCATCAACAAGCAGCATATGTCCCGTGCTGCTGACAGGCAGCCACTCCGTAATACCCTCCACAATGCCCAGCAGTATAACCTTCAGAATTTCAAAAAATGACAGTTGCATATTAACCTCTCTTACACATTTATTATATGTATAAGACAATATAAAATTAAATAGAACAAAAAAAAGGGGCTGTCCGGACACAGCCCCTTTATCATTATTCAAATGGGAATTTTATTCCGCACTCAGGCCAACAGATACACGAAGAATGGAACGGGCATCCACCGAGGTAAGCTTGCCATCCTTATTATAGTCTGCTGCAAGTGCCTGCAGTTCTGTGAGTGTGTCAAGACCAACCGATGCACGCAGTGCGCTTCTTGCATCGTTTGCAGTGATGGTTCCGTTGTCATCAATATCACCGAGCATATAGGCAGGAGCACTCTTATCAACAACCGTTACGGTGAAGGTAGCCACACAGTTCAGATACTTGACAATGATTTCCTGCTCACCTGCCGTTGTCAGGTCAAGCCCCTTGACGATTTCAACCAGCTGATACTTGGTTTCACTCAGCTCTCTGGAAATGCCGCCGGCATAAACCTCCTTGATCACCCAACCGGTCAGATTAAGCTCTTCGTCACTGTTGAGCTCGTACTCAACCTTATCGGGAGCCTTTGTGATGTTAATAGAAATAACTGCAGGAAGTGCATTAAGTTCGCCTTCTTCTTTGCCGCAAACCGTGCAGATATCACCATAATACCACACACCGTCTTTTTCTACTGTGCTGATCTGATACTTGTGTCCTGTAGCATCAGTTTCTTCACGCAGAACATAGTCACAGTTCACACAGGTGAGACGGAGCAGCCCGGCGTCTTCACAGGTTGCAGCAACAAGAACCTCTGTTTCTGTTACGTGTTCCGTCTTTGCAATTTCGGTATATGTATTATTCTGATACAGACCGCACTTTGTGCAGGCGGTAACGGTATAGCCTTCCTTTGCGCAGGTTGCAGGTACGGTCACCTTCTGTGTTGTACCGGTGTGGCTGAAGAGAACATTCAGAAGATTATCAACAATGGAAAGCAGTGCGGGAACGGTGTTCTTGTTGAGCACGTTACCTGCATTGCCGTTGATTGCAAACAGATCGAGAATGCCGGCAATGTCAAACTTATAAACCTTTGCGAGGATTGCATCAAACACAAGGGTTTCTGCGTCAAGCTTGAATGCACCACGGGAAACACCATTCAGGAAGCTGAAGTCAAGGATTTCATTGAGCAGAACATTGAGCTTGTAGAACGGGCCGTATGCATCAAGCTGACCGCGCTTGCCGTTGAGATGATCGGTCACAGCGGGAATACCCTTGACCATATCAATTGCCCAGTCAGCAATTTCATCAAGGAATTCTTCGGCAGTCCATTTATCAGCTTTTGCGTCTTTGATATCATCCATTGTCCAGCCAAAGAAAAGATTTTCACTATTGAGCGCAAAACCGAACACAGCAGCATCAGCAGCCATGGAAAGGCAGATATCGCCCCAATCGGAGTTGCCGATGTCTTTCAGAGTCACACCGTCTGCTTCAAAAATCAGACCGTTCCACTCGGAAATATAATCGTATGCACCCTCGGTGGTGAACATAACCTCATTGAACTCAATAAGAGCATAGTAAACCGCCAGTGCTGCAGCCTCACCCATAGTGTCGATCTGTTCAACAACATCAACATCTGCAGCATCAAGCTCAAACCAACCGGGATAGAAAATCTTCAGGATGCCGGGAGCAAGCTCTGCAAGCTCCTTGTCTGCAACATATTCCTGGGTATACATAGAGAAATCAAATTCAGCAGGATCCAGAACAGCAGCCATTCTGGGAAGAATGAACTTGATAACCTTTTCAAGGTTTGCGTTGAGGTTTTCATTGCCGCCCTTTACAAGGTTGAGCTTGGCAAGAACATCATCAGCAATCACTTTTTCCAGCAGAGCAACAAGCAGATTATTAACCTCTGCAAAGATACCGTTGTCTGCAAAATTAACCTTGCCGCCGAGATCCGTGGCATAATCAACGAATGTTGCATCCATTTTAAAATACTGTGCAAGTGCATTATCACCTGCATACTGCTTGATAACACCCATCAGGTCGTTCTGCAGAATATCAACCAGGAAGTTGTTATACAAACGGTCACCGTAGTATGCAATCAGATCATAAACAGGCTTATTCAGGAAAGTATCGATTTCGTCCGTGTCGGCAGGAACAGCACCGGTCAGGAACTTGACAAGTGCACCGATTGCCATCTGATCAACGGTCCAATCCTTATATGCACTTTCTGCATGGGATGCCTTTGCGTCAGGGGCGCCGAGAAGCTTTTCATAAACAAGGTCCTCGATCATAACAGTGATTTCGCCGGCAAAGCCGTTGACTTGACTTTCAAGATCACCGGCAACATCACCGACAATACCGAGATTCAGATTGCCTGCAAGGAACTTCTTGAAAATATTGATGTTATCTGCAAGGAACTGAATCAGATTATAGATAATCTGCAGGTCGCCTGTTTTCTTTCTGGACTGTGCGGAATCAATAATACCGCTCTTATCAATCATTGCATCCAGCTTCAGCTTTGCAACATCACCGCCTGCAACACCTTTGATTCCGTCAACAGATTTCAGTGTACTCAGAATACCATCCACGGAATTCAGATTTACCTCAAGACCGGGAATAGCATTGATGATATTGCGGATGTCATCGCCGAGAACACTGTTCAGGTTTTCCTCTGCAAGCATTGCGTCGATGGCATCCATGACGTATTTAGCCTTTGCTTCTGCGGAAAGCTTGAAAACATCTGTGCCTTCGGGTATGTATGCCTCGAAATCCTTTACAAATGCGCAGACAAAGCTGAGCACCGAGTCGGCATAATATGTTTTTCTGTTGTTCAGCGCATTCAGCAGCCAGTCAACAAGACCTGCAAGGTTGGAGGGCTGAATCAATGCATCCAATGTCTGCACATTGGACGGGACGGCAGCACTCACAGGCACGGCAACAACGGAAAAAACCATCACAACCGCAAGAAGAATGCTGAGAAGCTTTTTGGACATTTTCATAAGCAAGGATCCTTTCTGATTTTCATTTGCGAAACATACACAGTACTTCGCATTTGTTTCACATTATATATTTTACATAAATAGTGTATTAAAAGCAACCTTTGCTTTGGTGGTAAAATCAACAATAATTAGCAACAAAATTTGTACAAAAATATGAACAAATGATTCATTTTCATCAATGCCGCTTTCATTTCGCCATTATTTTATTCATTGCAAAAAATACGCAAATACAGCAAAATCAGCAAAATGTAACAAGCTTGTAACTTTTATTTCGGTATTCTGCATCAAACTACCCATAAAACCGCTTTAGTGTTGTAAAATTCTTTGTTAAAAACATAGAAAAGCGACAGAACAACGGTTACAAAAAGTATTATCTATTGATTTTGACACCGATTTGTACTATAATGCACTCGTCAATAAAGTTGATTTTCAAAAAGGAGGATCTGCATATGAAATTGCTTGAAG
>JAZOWJ010000088.1:0-13269 GCA_045659125.1 Acutalibacteraceae bacterium | reverse complement strand
ATTTTAAAAGCAATTTGTTTTCCTGCTTTTTCTCTTCCGCTGTTTTCGAAACAGCAAGCTTCTTTTCATTTTGCCGACGGAAAAACACAGCAACAGGCAAAACGCAGCAGCCGCCGATAATGGTACGCACACCATTGAAGGTAAAGGGCCCTGCCTGCTCGGTGCCCACACTCTGCGCAACAAAGGCAATGCCCCACAAAAGGGCTGTCAGCAGAAGCAGCAGCGGTCCGATGATTTTAATTTTTGATTTCATGCAAATCTTCCTCTTTTCAGACACAATGCGCCCATTGTAGCACATCTGTAGAAAAAAGAAAAGACCTTTTTCTGCTGCACAAGAAAATAATTTACAGCATCATACCGCGCAGCTTTTTAAGAATTGCTTTTTCCTTGCGTGATACCTGCACCTGCGACATTCCGAGCTGCAGGGCGGTGGCACTCTGGGTTTTGCTTTCAAAATAACGAAGCTCAATCAGCTCACGTTCATGAGAATCAAGCTGCAAAAGGGCTTCACGCAGGGCAATGCGGTCGGTGATAGCCTCCTCGGGGGAATCCACAGGGATATCCGCCTGCGATTCGCCGTCCTCGCCGACGGTGAGCGATTGAATCGGCAAGGATGCACAAATAAGCAGGGATGCTTCCGCGGTGTCCATTTTTGCAATCGCTGCAATTTCCTCAATGGTGGGCTCACGGTCAAATTGAACAGCAAGCTCATCACGGATTTTCAGCAGCTGCCGAGCCTTTTCCTTGGCGGCTCTGCCGACCTTGATAGCACCGCCGTCACGGAATATGCGCTTGATTTCGCCAAGAATGGCAGGTACGGCATAGGTGGAAAATGCAAAGCCTCTGCTTGGGTCAAAGCCGTTTGCAGCCTTGACAAGCCCCAGACAGCCTGCCTGAAAAAGATCATCATATTCCACACCGCGCCCTCTGAACCGATTGGCACAAGAGTGCACAAGACCTAAATTTTCTTCAATAAATTTTTCCGAAGTTGTATTCAATATGCCCGCTTCCCGAAAATTCGTTTTTCGATAACGACCGTTGTTCCCTGTCCGGGCTTTGAACGCACACGAAGAACATCACAAAAGCTCTCCATGACCGTAAAACCGAGACCGCTGCGTTCACCGCCGACCGAGGTATACAAAGGCTCCCTTGCCTTTGCAACATCCGCAATGCCGCAGCCTGTGTCGCGCACTCTGACCGAAACATAAACACCGTCCGTTATTCTGACCTGTATGTAAATTTTTCCAGGCTTCTCACTGTATGCATGCACAATACAGTTGGTCACCGCTTCGCTGACGGCGGTTTTGATGTCGCTTAATTCCTCTACAGTTGGGTCAAGCTGTGAAACAAAGGCACCCACCGCCGCACGGCAGAAGCCCTCGTTGACACTTTTCGCATCGACGGTCATTTTGAATTCATTTTCGCTCTTCATTTAAACTGTCCTTCCGAATTCTACAATTTTGCCGAGTCCCGACATTTTCATAACACGCATATCGCGGTCACTGACATTCATAACGCGCACAGCACAGTTTTGTGCATTGGCGGTTTTGTATCTGCCCATCACAAGCCCGATGCCCGAGCTGTCCATAAAGGTAACGGCCGAAAAATCAAGCACAAGCTCCTTCGGACAGCTTTGCACAAGCGCATCGTCAATTACGGTGCGCAGATCACCTGCCGTGTGATGGTCAATTTCACCATCCAGAAAAGCATACAGATGATTGGACTGTGATATCATCCTGACAGCCATTTACATTCCTCCGTTTTTTGTGGTGCACCTATTTTACATGACTATGCACAAAAAAAGTGTCGCTGTGTGGCAGTAAAAAGCATAAAAAAACACGGAAAGTTCAACATTTGCGTCAAACTTTCCGTATCTTTTTTAATGGGATCTTATTCAGCCTTTGCAGTGCTGTCATCCTTTTCTGCACCACCGAAGAGGTTGGTGAAGATGCTGATGAAGGCATTGAAGATTTCGGTAATCATTGCGAAGAAATCCTTGATTTCCTGAACTACGCTTGCATCCATTGTTTTCACCTCCAAATACATAATATTTTACCTTAATTATAACACACTCATTTTGTGTTCGCAAGTGCTTTAATACAAAAAAAGAAAAAAATTCACACTTATACAATCTTTTGTCACCGTGTACGGATTTTTATTGCAATAAAAACAGAAGTATGGTATAGTAATATAAATAAATATTTTGAGGTAAAAATATGCTTTCATATATATTATTTTGCTTGATTCTGGTGCTGCCGAGTGTGCTTGCCTTTGTTTTTTCAAAATCAACAAGAACAAGAATTTCCTTTGTCACCATTGCCTGCATTACGCTTCTTGCAGAATTCCTTTTGTTCAACATGGGCTCTTTTCATCTGCTCGGCGGCAGCTATGAGCAGCAGAGCATTGATTTTACACAGACCGAAACGAAGAATTTTTACACCGACGATTCGGGTTGCATTTATGCTTATGGTCCGTGCACGGCTGAAATTACAATTAAGAATATCGCAGCTCCTGTCGGCAGCATCCATACCGATGCCGAGCTTACGGCTGCAGACGCAAAAATCACCGTTTATGCGGACATTTCCGACAGCACAAACACACAATACCGTGACAATATTGCAAGCAACGAGCTGATTGCATGGCATGCTCCGTCGAATTATATGCAGATTCGTATGTCAGGCGATGTGCAGAATCTTCGTCTGCAGTTCATTCTGACAGAGGATGAATCGCTTGTGCTCAACAGCCTTGCTCTCAACGAGGCAAAGCCCCTGCAATGCTCCCCCGTGCGTGCATTGCTGCTGTTGGCGGTGGGCGCATTTGCGTTTGCATTTTTCCATGCACCCGTCATGCAGGACAGCTTTGCAAAGCGAAAAAGAGAAAATTATATTTATGCGGCCGTTGCAACCTATGCTTTTGTTTGCATCGCACTGTTCATGACAAGTGCCTACGGCTTTGGTGACTGGAAAAGCACATCGGGCAATCAGATCACACAGTCCATAGTGGATGCATTCCGTGCAGGACAGGTTGAGCTTCTGCAGACACCCGGTGAAGACCTGCTTGCAATGGAAAACCCATACGACTGGAGTGCTCGCAGAGAAGCAGGAATTTACTATTTATGGGATCATTGCCTGTATGACGGCAATTACTATTCCTATTACGGCATTGCACCTGTTTTACTTGTATTTTTGCCCTACAACCTGCTGACAGGCTACTACTTCCCCACCCCGCAGGCAGTTCTTCTGTTTTCGGCGGTCGGCATTGTGTTCCTGACCCTGCTGTGGCTTACATTTGTGAAAAAGTTTTTCCCGCAGCTTCCTACCAAAATCAATTTGCTCGGTCTTATAACGGTGCAGGCAGCAAGCGGTGTGTGGTTCTGCCTGTGTTCACCGCTGTTTTATGAGATTGCACAAAGCAGTGCATTCATGTTTGTGGTGATGGGTGCATTCTTCCTGCTCAAGGCTGACCTCATCGGCGAGGGCAGGGTTCGTATTCCTTTTGTGGGTGCAGGCACGGCTTGCCTTGCGCTTGCGGTTTTGTGCAGACCGACCACCGCTGTATATTGCGTGGTTTCGCTGCTTTTCCTGTTTTTCGGCTTCAGAAAGCTGCAGAAGGAAAAGGCAGACAGAAAGCGCTTTATTCTGTATCTTGCCAACGCAACCGTGTTCTTTGCACTCATCGGCGGTGTGCAGATGCTTTATAACTATCTTCGGTTTGACTCGTTCTTTGATTTCGGCATTCAGTATTCGCTGACCATCAACGACTTCACACAGGCACAATACCATTCTCGTTTTGTAACCATCGGCCTTTATAACTACCTGCTCAACACACCTGTTATCAGCCCCGAATTCCCGTATGTCACCTCCGAATTCCAGCCCCTGTCGCCCGACGGCTATTACTTTATTGCAAACAAGTATTCCGTGGGTCTGATTTACAGAGCCCTGCCTGTGCTTTCCCTTTGCATGGCAGGTGCTGCATGGAAAAAGCGCGCCGACAAGACGCAAAAACGCACAGCAGCCCTGCTGATCGGAGCGATGAGCCTTGCAGCCCCTGCAGTGATTCTGTTTTCCATCTGGGAAAGCGGCTACGGTGCAAGATACTGCATGGACTTCACATGGGAAATCCTGTTCGGTGCATTCTTTATTGCATTTTATCTGTATACAGGCAGCAGCAACGCATCGCTCAAAAAATGGGCAGACAAGGCGCTTCTTTTTGCAACAGCCGGCAGCCTGCTGATTGCATTTGCCGAAAACTGGGCTTTTCTTTCCTCTGTGCTTACTGATGAAGGAACGAAGCGCACTTTTGCAATCATCGAGCATTCTATGAACTTCTGGATGTAATACAACAAAAGGAGAACAAAATATGGAACAGTTGAAATTATATCTTGTCATTCCCTGCTATAATGAGCAGGAGGTGCTTCCCATTACGGCACTGAAAATACGCGAAAAAATGCAGACACTGCAGCAAAGCGGAAAAATCACCGCAGACAGCAGGGTTGTGTTTGTAGATGACGGCTCAAAGGACAAAACATGGGAGCTGATTTGCTCTCTGCACAAAGCGGATAATCTGTTCAGAGGCATCAAGCTTGCCCATAACAAGGGACATCAGAATGCACTGCTTGCAGGCATGATGACCGTTCGAGAGGAATGCGATGCCATCATTTCCATGGATGCAGACCTGCAGGATGACATCAATGCCATTGACGGCATGATTGACCGCTGCTACGAGGGCTGTGACATTGTGTACGGTGTGCGCTGCGCAAGAGATACGGACACTGCCTTCAAGCGCGGTACGGCACACGGCTTCTACAAGCTCATGCAGCTGCTGGGAGTTGAAATCGTCAATGACCATGCAGATTACCGCCTGATGACCAAAAGAGCGCTTGCGGCCCTGTCTGATTTTGAGGAAGTGAATCTGTTTTTGCGCGGACTTGTTCCCCTGCTCGGCTTCAAAACCGCGACCGTGGAATATGAGCGTGGTGAACGTGCTGCAGGTGAATCCAAATATCCGCTGAAAAAGATGATTGCATTTGCGTTGGAGGGCATCACCTCCATGTCCGTCAAGCCCATCAGGCTTGTTACCGTGCTCGGCTTCCTGATTTTTGCAATCAGCGTCCTGATGCTTTTGTATTCGCTTGTGCGTCATTGGATCGGTGCAACCGTTACGGGATGGACCTCCACCGTGGTTTCCATCTGGGCCATCGGCGGCTTGCAGCTGCTTGCCATCGGCGTTATCGGCGAATACATAGGCAAAATTTATCTTGAAACCAAGCACAGACCGAAATACACAGTGGAAGAATATCTGAATAAGGATTCATAAAATCCGCAAGCTGCAGTGAAAAATGAATGCAAAATGCAAAATGCAGAATGCAAAATATCGGGTCGCTTCGCTCCGATTATAATATGAAAAATTTGCATACAAAAATATAAACTATTATGAGTTAAACATTTGCAAAATAATATTCTTTGTAAAGAATCAGACATACCCAAAATTAAAATTGCAAAATTATGATTTACATCTTCTATAATGGCAACGCCATTCCTTTAATTTTGCATTTTGCATTTTCAATTTTACATTTTTACATTTCGGCTTGCAGCATCCCTCTTTCCGCAACTATAAAAAAATCCGGGGTTCGATGAACTCCGGATTTTTTGTTATTGTTTATTCTTCGTCCTCGTCGTCTGCAACCGTTGCGTTGTTGGCAAGTGCAATGAGCTCCTTGGGGGTGAAATTGAACACCTTCGGGCAGAAATGGCAACGCACCTGTGTGCCTGCATCCTCGGCCATTTCCAGAAGGCTCTGCTTTCCTGTGCTCAACAATGCGGCTTCCACGCGCTCCTTGCTGCAGTTGCAAACATAATCGGGGGTTTCCTCATCGAGCACTCCGATTTCAAAATTCGGAACGACCTTTTTGCAGATATCAAGCACACTCATGCCCTGTGCGAGCATGGAGGTAACGGACGGCAAATCCTTCAGACCTGCTTCAACCTGATCGATAATTGTATCATCTGCTGTAGGCAGCAGCTGAATCATAAAGCCGCCTGCACAAGCAACGGACTGATCGGGATTGACAAGCACACCCAATGCGCAAACCGTGGGCACCTGCTCACTGATTGCATAATAGGATGTGATATCCTCGGCAATTTCGCCCGAAACAATGGGGGTCTGACCGATGTAGGGATCACGCATGCCGATATCCTTGATGACGGTCAAGAAACCGTCTGTGCCGACCGCACCGCCGACATCAAGCTTGCCCTTGGCATTCAAAGGCAGCTCCGTATGCGGATTCATGACATAACCGCGCACATTGCCTCTCGGGTCACCGACGGCAATGACACTTCCTGCAGGACCACCGCCGTTGATGCGCAGTGTCAGGCTGTAGTCATCGCTTTTAAGAAGTGTACCCATGAGAGAGGCAGCGGTGAGCATTCTGCCGAGTGCTGCGGTGCAGACCTTGCTTGTTTCATGGTAACGGCGTGCAGTTTCCACCAATTCCGTGGTATCTGCGGCCATAACGAGAACAGTGCCGTCCTCGGATAAACAACGAATTATCTTATTCATATTTTTCTCCTGTTGTACCTGTGGGGGTTACTTTTTTACAAACATAATAAACGCGTTCGGCATCCTCGGCAGGGGCTTCGGTGGTCAGCTCGGCAAAACGACCCTGCACACAAAAGCCTGCCATTTCGAGCATATCGGTCAGCATTTCGTCGCTGTAGGCACGTTCGGTAAAGGCTTCCTGACTGCGGCAATAGGTGCTGTCATTATTCTGTGTGAAAATATCAAGATAAATTTCCACAGAATCATCCTCTTCGTAATAGGTGTTCTGCCAGACGCAGAAAACATCATCCTCTTCATAAATAAATGTGTTGTCTCCAAGCACATTTTTATGCTTATGAACGGTGTTGACATCGAACACAAAAATACCGCCCTGATTCATAAACAACGATACAAGACGGAATGCTTCATACACATCCGCCTCCTCGGTCAGGTGGTTGATGCTGTCCAAGGAACAAACCACACAGTCAATGGTGCCGAACAGGTCAAGCTGCGTCATATCCTGACACAGCAATAATATTTTGTCACCGTAAGGGGCACACTTTTCGCGGGCTACAGAAAGCATTTCAAACGAGCCGTCCACACCAATGACCTCAAAGCCCTTTTTGCAAAGCTCCACACTCAACGAGCCTGTTCCGCAGGCAAGGTCAAGCAGTGTGCCTGCCGTGATACCCTCGTTTTTCAGCAACATAAACAGATAGTCGGCACGCTGTGCGTAGCCGACGTTTCCTGTTAACTGATCGTAAACGGATGCAAACCGGTCATACCCGGACATTATTCATTCTCCATTCTTTTAAAAACAATATCATAACCGCCGCAACCGTAGGACAGACTGCGGTTGACACGGCTGATGGTGGCGGTGGAAGCACCTGTCAGACGGACAATGTCATTATAAACCTTTTTATCGGAAAGCATTTTTGCGACTGCAATGCGCTGTGCCATTGCCTTGACCTCGGGAACAGTGCAAAGATCCTCAAAAAAATCGTAGCACTCATCAATATTCTGCAACTGCAAGATTGCTTCAAAGAGAAAATCGGTGTTGTCATCTCTGATTTTGCTTGCCATAGGAAATCCTCGCTTTCAGTCTTTTAAACATTACTATTTTACCACACAAAAGAACAAAAGTAAAGAGGAAAATTCATCGTGATGTGTGTTAAAGAAATGTTGTTATTTTCGTACAATATGCCAAAATTCTGTAAGTTTAATGCAAAACCTTGACAATAAAAGTCGGAAAAGGTATAATTTTTTCGAGGTGAGTAAAATGACAACGGCAAAAGAAAAAATGATGCAAGGTATTTTTTCCGTAAAGCCGTATTGTTTTTATTTTACCTTTAACTGACGTTTTTTTCGGCGTCGGTATTTTTTTATGTCAAATATAAATAAAAAAGGAGAAAAACTATGAAACTTATCTATGGCATCAAAGACAAGCCCCCTGTCGGCAAGCTGATTCTGTTCTCGCTTCAGCAGCTGCTTTCCATCGTAGCAGCAACCATCCTTGTTCCCATGCTCGTCAACGCAAACGGCGGCGAAGCAAACGGCGTTATCCTTTCCACCTCCTCGGCACTGCTCGGCGCGGGCCTCGGCACCTTCGTTTACCTGCTCTTCACAAAGGGTAAGAGCCCTGTGTTCCTCGGCTCGTCCTTTGCGTTCCTCGGTGCACTGTACGCAGCAACCGCTAACGGCTACATGGGCATTTTGCTCGGTGCTGTCCTTGCAGGTCTTGTGTATGTTATCATCGCAATCGTTGTCAAAATCAGCGGTACGAAGTGGATTTCCAAGCTGCTTCCTCCCGTCATCATCGGGCCCACGGTTGCACTCATCGGTCTTTCCCTTGCAGGCTCGGCTATCAATAATGTGCAGAACACCGCTGTTTCCACCGCAAACTACAATCTTGTGCACATCCTTTGCGCACTCATTACATTTGTTGCAACCGTTATCGCTTCCTGCTACGGCAAGAAGACACTCAAGATGATTCCCTTCATCATCGGTATCGGCGCAGGCTATGTTGCTTCCGTTATTTTCACCCTCATCGGCAATGCCGCAAACATTCCCTACCTGCAGATTGTTGACTTCAGCGCATTCAACGGCTATTTCGCTGACTTCTCCATCAAGAGCATCATTTCCGTTCCCGACAACATCGTTCTGTTCAAGGCAATCGGCGAAATGAAGGCATTTGACTGGGCAAATGTTGCTTCCATTGCACTGCTGTTCATGCCCGTTGCATTCGTTGTTCTTGCTGAGCACATTGCTGACCACAAGAACCTCAGCTTCATTCTTTCCGACGGCGACAATCAGGTTGACCTGCTTGAAGAGCCCGGTCTCACCCGTACCCTGCTCGGTGACGGTATCGGCTCCATGGTCGGTACCCTGTTCGGCTGCTGCCCCAACACCACCTACGGCGAATCCGTCGGCTGCGTTGCCATCACCAAGAACGCATCCGTTTACAGCATTGCCGGTGCTGCCATCATGGCAATCATTGTTGCTTTCATCACTCCGTTTGAAATGTTCGTAAGCACCATCCCCGGCTGCGTTGTCGGCGGTATCAGCATTGCGCTGTACGGCTTCATTGCAGTTTCCGGTCTGAAGATGATTCAGAAGGTTGACCTCAACCAGAACAAGAATCTGTTTGTTGTTGCAGCTATCCTCATCCCCGGCATCGGCGGTCTGACCCTTAACTTCGGCGGCGCAGATCCGTTCAATGCACCCATTATCAAGATCACAAATATTGCAGTTGCTCTCATCCTCGGCATCATTGTGAATGCAATCGTTTCCAAGGCAAAGGCCGAAGAAGAAGCATAAGAAAGCAGGTTAACAATATGGCAAATATCACTATTTTTGATCATCCGCTGATTCAGCACAAAATTTCCGTGCTTCGTAACGAAGCAACCGGCAGCAAGGAATTCCGTGAGCTTGTCAAGGAAATCACCATGCTCATGTGCTATGAATCATTGCGTGACCTTCCCCTCGAGGAAGTTACAATCAAAACACCCATCACCGAAACCGTAACAAAGATGGTTGCAGGCCCCAAGTTTGCAATTGTTCCGATTCTGCGTGCAGGTCTTGGCATGGTGGACGGTGTGACAAGCATTGTACCCGCTGCAAGAATCGGTCACATCGGCCTGTATCGTGACGAAGAAACCCTTGAACCGCATGAATATTACTGCAAGCTGCCCCCGCAGATTGAAAAAAGACAGATTATCGTGCTTGATCCGATGCTTGCAACCGGCGGCTCTGCGATTGCAGCTCTCAACTTCATCAAGCAGCACGGCGGCAAGGACATCAAGTTCATGTGCCTGATTGCAGCACCCGAGGGCATCAAAGCACTCAGCGAGGCACATCCCGATGTTCCCATCTTCTGCGCAAGCAAGGACGAAAAGCTCAACGAAAAGGGTTACATCGTTCCCGGTCTCGGCGATGCAGGCGACCGCATTTTCGGCACAAAGTAAGAAATAAAAAATATACAGAGAGATGTTTTTCGCATCTCTCTGTTTTTTTGCGGATTAAAAACTGACAGATGCACACCGTCTTTTACTGCTGCATTTTAAATTTTATTTTACTCTTGCATTAGGGATAAAAAAAATATATAATAAATAGAACCGATTATTCGGACAAAACATTTGCGATATTCGCAAGGAGGTACATCATGGCAAAAACACCCTATTACATCACCACCGCAATCCCCTACACTTCTTCCAAGCCGCACATCGGCAACACCTACGAGCTTGTGTTCACCGATGCAGTCGCTCGTTTCAAACGAATGCAGGGTTATGATGTATGCTTCCAGACAGGCACAGATGAACACGGTCAGAAGATTGAAAACAAAGCCAAGGAACAGGGTATCACCCCCAAAGAGCACGTTGACCGCATTGTTGCCGATATTCAGAATGACTACAGACTGCTGAACATCAGCTATGACCGTTTTCTGCGCACCACCGACGAAATGCACGAGCGTGTGATTCAGAAAATCTTCAAAAAGCTCTATGAGCAGGGCGATATTTACAAGAGCTCTTACGAAGGCAAATACTGCGTGGAATGCGAAAGGTTTTTCACCGACAGCCAGCTTGTTGACGGCAAATGCCCCGACTGCGGACGCCCCGTAAAGCTCGAAAAAGAAGAAGCATACTTCCTCAGACTCAGCAAATATCAGAAGCAGCTGGAAGACTACATCGAAGCCAACCCCGATTTCATTTATCCCGAAAGCCGCAAGAAGGAAATGCTCAACAACTTCATCAAGCCCGGACTGCAGGATCTTTGCGTGTCCAGAAGCACCTTCACCTGGGGCATTCCCGTGGACTTCGATCCCGGTCATGTGGTTTATGTGTGGATTGACGCACTTTCCAACTATATCACCGGCATCGGCTATGATCCCGACGGCTGTTCGGACGATTACAAAAAATACTGGCCCGGCATTCACATCATCGGTAAGGACATCGTAAGATTCCACACCATTTACTGGCCCGTTATCCTCATGGCACTCGGCGAACCCCTGCCCAAACAGGTATTCGGTCATCCGTGGCTTTTGAGCGGTGCAGACAAGATGAGCAAGTCCAGAGGCAATGTCATTTATGCCAAAGACCTTGTTGAAACCTTCGGCGCAGATGCCGTTCGTTACTATGTTCTCAGCGAAATGCCGTTTGCACATGACGGTACAATTTCTTACGAAAACATCATCGAACGCTACAACACCGACCTTGCAAACACCCTCGGCAACCTTGTCAACCGCACCGTTGCCATGGTCAACAAGTATTTCGGCGGCACACTGCCCTGCAACACTGCAGAAGAAGAATTGGACGCAGAATTCAAAGAGACCATTCTTGCCTGCGTGCCTGCATCCGTCAAGCTGCTTGACGAATTCAAGATGGCTGACTCCATTGAAGTTGTTATGAATGCTGCCAAGCGCTGCAACAAATACATTGACGAAACCGCTCCCTGGGCACTTGCCAAGGACGAAGCAAAGAAGGACCGCCTTTCCACCGTGCTTTACAACCTGCTGGAAGGCATCCGCATTGTGACACTGGCTCTTTCTCATGTCATGCCCACCACCGCAGAAGCGATTGCCAAGCAAATCAACACCGATGTGACCGATTACGAAAGCCTGTTCACATTCGGCGGCTACAAGCTCGGCACGGCTGTCGGTGAGGCAACTCCCCTGTTTGCAAGAATCGATGCAGAAAAACTGCTTGCCGAACTCGAAGCCGAATACAAGAAGGCACAGGAAGCCGCCGCACGCAAGGCAGAAATTGCAGGTGTTGCAAAAATCGGCATTGAGGACTTTGCAAAGGTTGACCTTCGTGTTGCAAAGATTGTCGATTGCGAACCTGTCAAGAAGGCAAAGAAGCTTTTGAAGCTCACCGTCAATGACGGCTGTGCAAACCGCACCGTTGCATCGGGCATTGCAAAATGGTACAAGCCCGAAGACCTTGTCGGCAAGAGCATTATTCTTGTTTCCAACCTCAAGCCTGCTACCCTTTGCGGCATTGAAAGCCAGGGCATGATTCTTGCCGCCGACTGCGGTGAGGACGATGTGAAGGTCATTTTCGTAGACGGTATGCCCGAGGGTGCAAAGGTCAGATAATGAACAATATTTTTGATTCCCACGCACATTACAACGACCGTCGCTTTGACGATGACCGTGCATCCGTTTTGCAGAATCTCCCCCTGCAGGGTGTGACAACCGTTCTCAACTGCGGAACAACCATTGAATCGAGTGAGGATTGCCTGCGTTTGGCAGAAGAATATGATTATTTGTATGCTGCCTGCGGTGTGCATCCGCATGAAGCCGAGCAGGAAGAAAGCAAGCTCGATGCACTGTATGCACTGTTAAAGCACGAAAAGTGCCTTGCTGTGGGTGAAATCGGTTTGGATTATCACTACGATTTTTCTCCGCGTGATACACAGCAGCGTGTGTTTGAACGGCAGATTCAGATTGCTGACGAATTGCAATTGCCTGTTATTGTGCATGACCGTGAAGCACATGAGGACACGATGATGCTGCTGAAAAAATACAAGCCTGCAGGTGTTGTGCATTGCTTTTCGGGCAGTGCAGAAATGGCAAAAGAGGTCGTAAAGCTCGGCATGTATGTCGGATTCGGCGGTGCGCTGACCTTTAAGGGAGCAAGAAAGCCCTTGGAAGCCGCTGCAGCAGTACCGAAGGAAATGCTGCTGCTTGAAACCGATTGCCCCTACATGGCGCCCGTACCGCACAGAGGCAAGCGGTGCGATTCCTCCATGATTCCCCTTGCCGCACAGGTGATTGCGGATATATGGAGCTGCACCGTGCAGGAAGTGCTCGACATCACAAACGAAAACGCAAAGCGGTTATTTTTCAAATAATATTTTCAGGACTGTCTGCAAGGGCAGTCCTTTTTCTGATGGTCGTATTGTAATCAGGCTTTCAGAATTTTTCTACCGCACTTTTTATCATCAGAAGTGCAACAAAGCCCGATATGATGGGCTTTTTGAGGGGTAAAAATTTTGATTTTTTAAATAAATTATGTTTTAGCGAGCAGCAAAGACTGGCATCTGAAAGCTATAATTTATTTATTTTATAATTCATTCAATCAGCTCACTCACTATATAAATTAACATTCTTGTTAACATTCTTTTATATCATTCTTGTATATAATTGTATGTCGGTATGACAAAACAGTCGGCGCAAAAAGTGCCCTTGGTCAGACACAGTGTCCGACAAATTGCCGACCGCCCTGCCTGCGA
>JAZOWJ010000087.1:0-3093 GCA_045659125.1 Acutalibacteraceae bacterium | reverse complement strand
GCAGGGTCAATCTCGGTCATATTGTCCTTGAGCTTTGCCACACGCACGCCGTCAAATTGCCCCCAATAAAGGTAGCTTTGACCGTCATCATCCGTAAGCACGGCAGGGTCAATTTTGTTCACGTGCTCAATCGGTCCTATGTCCTCAAACGGACCGCAAGGGCTTTTTGATTTCGCAACACCGCAGCGTCCGTCGGGAACACAGTAGTACAAAAAATATTCTCCGTTGCGGTAAGCACAATCGGGAGCATACAGTGCTGTGTTGCCCTCTGCCCATGTTGCCTGACTCAATCGGAACGACACGCCGTGATCCACCCAATTGATCAGATTGTCAGACGAATATACATGGTATTCGTCACTGCAATAGCTCTTTTTTCCTGCAATGTCAAAAGATCCGTACAGATAGATTCTGCCGTCATCCCACACATGAGCCTCCACATCGGGAACAAAAATATCTGCATTCAGAATGGGATTCATGGGGTGATCCATTGCAAGACCTCCTTGTTATTTCTGATATTTATTGGCAATACGGCATGCCCGCTTGTAGGCTTCGGTGAAATAGAGTTCTATCGGCATATTGGCATACACATCATTTTCATGGCGGTTCGGTTTAGACTGAATGCTCAGCTCGAAGTTGAGGTATTCCATGTGCCTTGCTTTCTGCAGGCGCTGCACATTAAAATCCCAATCACCGATGCCGTCAAAGGGGAGCAGGTGCAGGTCATCCGTCCAGAATGTTTTACCGTCAAATCGGCTGACACCGAGATTATCGTTCAGATGCGTCATCAGCAATCTGTCTCCGAACAAAGCGAGCAGGTCTTCACTGCGGTTATAGCACATTTCATGCCCCGAATCCCAACAAAAACCGACTGTCGGATTGTCCTTGTATCTGTTCATGAGTGCAAACAGATATTCTTCACCCTCCGTGTTTTCAAAGGCAATCTGAATGCCGTTTTGTTCCGCACGGTTCACAAGTGTATCATAATTATCAAAATGCAGCTGCTCTGCATCGAATTGATATGTAAATCCGATCCATGCGTGCACAACCATCGTGGGAATCTGCAGCTCCTTGCACATATCGGCAGCAAGTAATAATTCTTCCAACGCAGGTGCATAAATGTCTTCATCATCGTCCCACATGGCAGCGGCCATACCGAACGGTGCATGCAGGGACTGCACAGCCATGCCGTTTTCTCTTGCGCAAGCAACAATATCCTTCAACTGCTCACGGTCACTCCATTCGGGGGAAATTGCATCAAAGCCGATTTTTGCCAGCAGTTCAACGGCTTGCAAGGTCGGAATACAATAACGGTTGCCGACCGAAATGCCGATTTTTTGTTTCCACATAATTCTTTATCGTCCTTTAATAAGTTACTTCATACCAATCGGGAGTGGCGGGGAAGTGCTTGTCCAACGCTTTGAATGCATCCGTTTCTTCCACTTCGCACAAAATGCGAAACAGTGCCTCCAGATGCTGTTCTGCTGTTTTATTGTTATATATATAACAGTGTGCATTAAATAAGCGCAATTTAAAACCCAACCCTTTTAAATCAATCATCCCACCGTTTATACTGCCTTCATGGATGTTTGTATCAAAACAAACGGAGATGATTTGTCCGTTTTTGGTTCTTTTTTGCACAAAGTAGCAATAATACAAATATTTTATATATGTGTAACCGTACTTTTTTGCAATTTTTTTGAGCATCGGTGCGAAAGAAAAATTATCTCTTTCTTGCGGTGTATTGAAGTCCGGTAAACGTGCAAGTGCAAAATCTTTGATTTCTTGTACCAACGGTTTTGCGGTTTGTTCCGAGCATTTATACATTTCCTTTTCTTCCGGACTTAAATAATAAGTTATAAAAGAATCGGGCTTGATTTTGGGAATTATTTTTTTTGCTTCTTCAAGATACGGTGCGGGATCATAATACTGTCCGTCATGCAGCACCTCAATCCTGAAGATGATGCCGCTCCAATGCGGAAAAATACTGTCCCTGCACAGCATGATGGAAGAGCCGTAATTCATATATTTGTCATGCTTTCCTTTTTCTGTAATGCAGGGCACACATTTGCCGAAAAAGTTAATATCCTGAAAAATAATATGCACTTCGCTGAATCCGTAGCAGCGGTGAATCTTCGGCATCAGGGCTATAACTTCTTCCTCGCTTGCGCCTGCGTCAGTCAAAAGGTTTGTCAGGTGAATACAATCAAATGTAGCATTTTCTATTCTTGATCTGTAAACCGGGCCGAGTGATGGACAGTCTGCCAACGCCTTTTCAAAACTCAATTTTTTGCGCAGATATCGCTTGGCTTCTTCTAAACGGTTCGCATTAACCTCCACCCCTCCGTCTTCGCAGCGTTTCAGATAATTGCGTTGCGATTCAGTGTCGTCAATGTCTTGAAAATAGTATTGGAATTTGTTGTTTTTTACACCGCAGTTTTTCATGAATACATAAGCAAGCTCATGCCATGTCGAAAAAGGAATTTTTGTTTTTATCAAAAAACGGTAATTCTGAAAAACTCGCATGTGCATAACCCTTTCCTGTTTTATGGTTCTTTGTCTGATTATAATACTACTCCTTTCTTTTGTAAAAGTAAATAATTTACAGATAAATTTTCATTGTAATTGTAGCCTGATCGGAAAAACTGAAACTGTATTTTTTATATTTGTGTGAGGGTATTATGATCGAAAAACAGGGAAGTGTCATGTTTTTTGCATCCCGTCCGCTTGTACTGTACGGTTCAGCGGTCGGCGGCAAAGCAGAAAGGGAAGGGCCTTGCGCCAAAGAGTTTGATTTTTGTTATGATAATGATGATATCAATTGCAAAACATGGGAGCAAGCAGAAGCGGCTTTGCAAAAGGAAGCCATGCAGCGTGTTTTGCAAAAAGCAAACCTGCCGCCTCAAAGCGTGGATGTGTTGTTTTCAGGGGATCTGCTTGACCAGTGTGTTGCAAGCTCTGTTGCCGCAAAGGAGCTGAAAATCCCCATGGCAGGGCTTTACGGTGCGTGTTCCACTTTTGCATCCGGACTGTGTATGGCAGGTGTTTTTGCAGAAAGTCAGGCGGCAAAAACAGCTCTTGTGTGTGCTTCGTCCC
>JAZOWJ010000086.1:0-1685 GCA_045659125.1 Acutalibacteraceae bacterium | reverse complement strand
CATTGGGTCTTGCTTCAAAAATAACGGCAACAACACCCAGCGGCACACGCACCCTTGTCAGCTGCAGTCCGTTGGGAAGCAGGGTGCCGTCGCTGACCTTGCCCACAGGGTCATCCAGAGAAATAATTTTTTCCACCGCTGCGGCAATGGAGTCAATGCGCTGCTCGTTCAGGGCAAGACGGTCAAGCATTGCATCGCTCAAGCCGTACAGTCTTGCGTTTTTAAGGTCTTTTTTGTTCTGCTCAATAATGTAAGCGCAGTCTGCGCGAAGTCCCCTTGCAATGGCAGCAAGGGCCTTGTTTTTATCGTTACTGCCTGCCGCACCGAGCACAGCGGCAGCCTTTTTTGCTTTTTCGCCAAGAATAGTGAGCTTTGTCATCATTTATCCCCTCGCTTTGAACAGTGTGCCGATGGAATGACCGTCGGTGAGCTTGTAAAGGTCTGTGGGGTCTGCACCGTTCATGATAACGGTGTGAATACCCGCTTGTGTGGTCAGCCTTGCAGCCGCAATCTTGGTTGCCATGCCGCCTGTGCCTCTTTTTGTACCCGAGCCGCCCGCCATGGCCTCAATTTCGGGAGTGATCTCATGCACAACGGGAATGAGGGTTGCATCCTCATCCGTCTGCGGATTGGCGGAAAACAGACCGTCAATATCCGACAGAATCACAAGTGCATCCGCCTCAACCAGTCTTGCAACAATGGCAGAAAGCATATCGTTGTCACCGTAAACGATTTCTTCAACCGCCACGGAGTCATTTTCATTCACAATGGGAATGGCGCCGAAATCAAGAAGCTTGCTGAAGGTGTTGATTAAGTTTTCTCTGCGTTCATCGTTTTCGACGTCGCTTTTGGTAATCAGCAGCTGTCCTACGGTGTGGCCGTATTCGGAAAACAGCTTGTCATACATAAACATCAGTTCGCACTGACCGACGCAAGCGGCAGCCTGTCTGCCGGGTGTGTCTGCAGGCTTTTCGGCAAGCCCGAGCTTGCCGACACCGACGCCGATGGCACCCGAGGAAACAAGAACAATCTGCCTGCCCGAATTCTGCAGGTCAGACAGCACACTTGCCAGCTTTGCCATACGACGGATATTGGTTTTACCTGTGTCATAGGTCAGTGTGGAGGTGCCGACTTTTATAACAATGCGTTTGGCATCTTTCAGATTTTGCATAATAATCCTTCCTTTGCAACAAATGAAGTCATTTTAAAATATAGCATGCTTTCCTGCACAATGCAAGAAATTATTATATTTTATTTTTAAAGAAAAGAAAAGCAGTGCAATCCCTTGACAAATCCGCTTTTGTGCTTGTATAATATTAAACTGGATTTTCAGGTTTTTTTATTTTATTACTTTTTTCGACAGGAGGATGCTGCCGTGAACGACATTCCCGCCATTTTCGGCACACTTGTTTTTAATGATGAGGCTATGCGCAAGTATATGCCTGAGGATGTTTACAATGCACTGCGCAAAACCACCGAGGACGGCCGCCATCTGGACAGCTCCATTGCGGATGCTGTTGCAAAAAGCATGATGGTATGGGCGATGGAAAGAGGGGCAACCCACTTCACCCATTGGTTCCAGCCCCTGACAGGCATCACCGCCGAAAAGCACGATGCATTCATTGAGCCTGCACCCGGCGGACGAGTGCTGCTCGACTTCTCGGGCAAGGAGCTCATCAAGGGTG
>JAZOWJ010000085.1:0-13060 GCA_045659125.1 Acutalibacteraceae bacterium | reverse complement strand
GTTGGCTCGTTTTTCGGCCTTTTCCATGGCCTTTTTGTAGGGCATGAGCATACCCTCGTTCATGTATCCTGCGGCCTTGCTTTGCACCTGCGGCATTGCCATCAGGCTGCCGACAAGGGTCATGGCAATCAGGCGGCCTTTTTGCCTGGTGGGCAGGTCATCATAGAATCCGTGCTTTTTGTAGAATTTGTGGTCCGCCTTCATGAGTCCGCGCATAACATAAATCAGGTCACGGAAAATTTTCATACCGCCCACACCGTAAAAGTCGGCAGGCTGGTTGTAGTTGTTTTCAACGGCATAGCAAAGGCGTTTTGCCATGGCGGCAATGCCGTCGGCAGGGCTGTTGTCGTCGCTTGCGGCACCGCAGAAGAAGTTGCCGCCGACCTGGCTGCGTGCCTCCACGACGGTGCGCACATTCTGCTCGTCAAGGTAGTTGCCGCTGATGAGGTAGCCCACAGGCTTGCCCATGGTGACGGTGCGGTGGCCGTTGCAGAACTGACGGTCGTTGAAGGTCTTGAAAACAGGGCCGGGGGAGTGGTCCTTGATGCGGAAGGCATACACGAAGGCATCGGCACTCTGCACGGTCTTGCGCAGGTATTCGTCGAAGCCGTCCTTATAAACACACTTTTCGCTGACGGCACACTTGAAGCAGCCAAGGCAGCCGCCGTCAAACGGGAATTCACGCATATTCACAACGCGCACGGAATAAGGGTAAACCGCCTTGAATTCTTCGATCATCTGCAAAAGATTTTCGTCGGTGTCCTCGGCATCGGTCACAATGACGGTGTCACAGGTGTTCGTCTTTGCAACTGCCTGTGTGCTTGCTTTGAATGCAGGAATTTCGGCAAAACCGCGCACAACAGGCTGCTCTGCGATGTTGTTTTTGACACAGTGCAGAATGTAAGCCCAGAAATCCTCAGCCTCCTTTTGTCCCTTGTCGGTGGTCAGGTCGTCCATGTCGGCACAAAGGCCTTTGATGAACGAAAAGCCCAGGTCGAGTGCGTTTTCTTCAATGTATTTGTGTGCGGTTGCATCGTAAAAATGCTTGGAGGTGGAAATCTGCGTGCAGAACTTGCCTGCAAAATTGCAGCCCTTTTCTTTCAGCAGATAAATGATTTTGTGCAGCTGCGAGGGGCACAGGAAGGTGTAAACGGGATAAGAAAAAACAACGAGATCTGTTTTGTTGATTTCGTCAATCAGAAGATTGATGTCCTTTTCGTATTTGCGGATTTGCTGTGCACAGTGCAGCACGGTGTATTCACATGCGGGGAATAATTTTTCAAGATACAGCGAGGTCTGCAGGGTGCAGCTGTATTTCCCCTTCGGGCTGCCGTTGATAACCAATACTTTCATGCCTTTTTCTCCTTAAAAATGCTCTTACTCTCTCATAAATTTATTGCGTGCAGTAATTTCTGAAGATTCTGCAGTAGTTTGCTGCCCATGCAAATACCTTTCTTCTTTCCCACTGCCCGGGCATGGTGGCATTGTGCGCCACAATCTGTGCGAGTGTTTTACCGCAGGGAAGCAGCTTTCTGATGATGTCGGGGCGCTTTGCAAGCCCCTTGATGCGGTCGGGCATGGATGCTGGGGACATACTCAGGAAGTCGCCAAGCCCTGTTGCGTTAGCGCCGATGGTCAGGTCATCTGCTGTGAGCACATGATTGTCAATCAGGTAATCGAGCTGCTCACTTGTCAGCTTCGTAAGCAAAAGCTTGACGCAGGCAAGCGGTGCAAGGGATGCACCGAGGGCTTTGAAATAACGCACCTGATAATTCCACAATGTTTCGCAGGAATACACACGGTCCTCGTCCTCGACAATGGTATCGGCAAGCATACGTGCAGCCTTGAGCGAATTGGCAATGCCCGAGCCGATGACGGGCACGGTCATGAATGCGCTGTCACCGATGGCGGCATAGCCGTCGCATACCATGACCGCAAGAGGCTGACGGACGGGAATTTTCACAATCTGACCGCCGCGAAGCTTTTGGTTGCCCATCTGCGGATTTTTTGCACGCAGGTCTGCAGCAACAGCATCAATATCAGCCTGTGTCAGCTCGTCGAAAACACCGATGAGCAGGTCTGTTGTGTCCTCTTCGGTTGCGACCCAGCCGATGCCCAGGCGGTTTGCAGGGAAGAAATATACCCTGTAGGGGTCATTGTCAATGTCTGCTATCTTGTCATAAAAGGCGCGGTAGACGATGAATTTGCTGAATTTGCCTGCACCCTTTTCGATACCGCAGGAGGCAGGAAGTCTGCGTCGGACAGGGGAATCCACACCGCAGGCATCAATCACCATCGGTGCGAAGTGGTCACCCGTGGTGGTGTGAATGCCGATGACACGGTTTCCGCTCATAATGGGAGCCAGAATCTCACAGCCGTATTCAAAATGCACACCGCGGCTTTCGGCATGAGCAATGAGCATGGCATAAATGTCCTTGCGTTCCATTTTGATTTCGAGCTCATCCTCGGGAACATGCTGCCTGAGCGGTGTGCTTGCGGACGGGCCGAAGAAGGTCATGTTCTTTTTGTATTCAAATTTATTTTCAGGGGGCATGGGAAGCCCGACTCTGTCGAGTGCCTGGGGTGCAAAAATATCTGTCCAGTCGTAGCCCATTTCGTCTTTTTGCTTTTGCTCGTAAACGGTAACATCAAAGCCGTTTGCTGCAAGCAGGGCTGCTGCTGCAATGCCGCCGTGACCACCGCCTGCCACAATGATTTTATTTGCCATATATCGTTCTCCTCTCAAAAAGAATATATATAATTTTAATATAACACACATCATATTGAAACGCAACTGCAAACACAGCCTGCAGGTGTAGAAAATTCGGCCGCTTTTACAGCAGATTTGCACATATTTTTTTTGTAAAAAAGCAATTCTTTGTTGTTTTTTCTTCTTGTAAACTGTTTGCAATGGTGGTATTCTTTTGTTGCTTAAAATAAAGAAAAAATCTATGCACAGGGAGTTTATTATGCTGACACAGTTCTTTCATGCTTCGGACATTTCAGTAACCCTTTTCACCCTTGCCATTGCCATGATTGCAGGTCTGCTGCTGTCGAGAGTGGCTAAAAAAATGAATCTTCCTGCCGTTACGGCTTATCTTGTTGCAGGTATTCTGGTGGGCCCCTACTGCCTGGGTGCGCTGGACATTCCCGGCCTTGGCTTCACCTCGGCTGAAAACGTCAAGGCATTTGACCTGCTTGCAGAATGTGCGTTGGGCTTTATCGGCTTTACCATCGGTAACGAATTCCGCCTGTCGCATCTCAAGCATACGGGTAAGGCCACAGTTGTGGTCGGTACCCTGCAGGCACTCACTGCAACCCTTTTTGTGGATGCCACACTCATCGGCTTTCATTTTGTCTTCCCTGAAATCATCACCCTTCCTGTTGCCATCACCATGGGTGCCATTGCAGCTGCAACCGCACCTGCAGCAACACTGATGGTTGTTAAGCAGTACAAGGCAAAGGGTAAGCTGACCGACCTGCTGCTGCCCATTGTTGCTCTTGACGATGCGGTTTGTCTGATTGTTTTTGCAGTTTCCTTCGGTATTGCAAGGTCGCTTGACAGCGGTGCAGTTGACCTTGTCGGTATTCTTGCAGAGCCGCTGCTTGAGGTGGTTGCATCCCTTGTTCTCGGTGCAGCAATCGGCGGTGTCTTTACCTTTGTTGAACGCTTCTTCAAGTCCAACTCCAAGCGCTTGAGCATGTCTGTCACTTTCATTTTTCTGACGGTTGCCACATCCATGCTTTCCTTCACCGTCGGCGGCGTGCATGTTGCCTTCTCACCGCTGCTTGTGTGTATGATGCTCGGTGCAGTGTTCTGCAACTGCTGCGATTTCTCGGAAGAGCTCATGGCCCGTGCCGACAGCTGGACGGCTCCCTTGCTCATCTTCTTCTTCGTGCAGTCGGGTGCAGGACTGGATTTCAGCATCTTCAAGGATCCTGCAATTATCCTCATCGGTCTTGTTTATGTGCTTGTTCGCTGTGCAGGTAAGTATTTCGGAACCTTCGGTAGCTGCCGTATGCTGAAAATTGACAAAAAGGTCAGCTCCTATCTCGGTATTACTTTGTTCCCGCAGGCAGGTGTTGCACTCGGTCTTTCGATGATTGCCGCAAACGAATTCGGCGAACAGGGGCTTATCATCCGCAACATCACACTGTTCGGTATATTTATTTATGAGCTTGTCGGTCCGTCGCTTACCAAATGGGCACTTGTCCGTTCTGGCGATATTCAGCTCAAAAAGACCACCGAGCGCTCTGCTTTTGCGCATTACAGCCACGCAATCCACCGCAAAAAGGAAAATCAGGAATAATCAAAGAATAAAAACGGGAGTTCACAAGAACTCCCGTTTTTTTCATGACTGAATTGTATTTCCGATTGCGCCGAGCAGGGAATTTGCATCCGAGGACGGCAAATCGCAGGAATAATGCCAGATCATGACACCGCCGAAGCCGTTTTCGATTGCATATTGCGTTTTGGCGGCAATCACATCGGGCGTGTTGAACCAGAAGGTTTTGTCAATGCTTTCGTCATAATAAAAACCGTTTTCGTCGAGCTGTGTATAGTAGCCGTTGTAGCCGTACCAATAGGCATCACTGTCGGTCGGACGGGCATAGAAGGGAAGTCCGAAATGAACCATGTCGAGAGGAATATACTTTTCCAGGAACCCCTCGGCGGCTCCGACAGCGGTTTCATAGGTCGAATGGCGACCTTCTTCGTCATAATGGTCATACAGCATCAGTTCAATGCTGTCAATGGCGTTGAGTGCCTGCGTGTTCAGGCCGACATCCCATGTGGAAACCGCAATGCCGATGGTGCGGTCAGGCATCTGTTTATCCAGTTTTACAAGGAATTTGTTGAATGCTTTCCATGCATCCTTGGAAATGGGGTATTCATAGTCAAAATGCACACCGTCGAAGTCATATTTTTCGATCAATGCCTTGATGTTGCCTTCTAATTTGCCGCTTGCAAAGGCTTCGTTGTGCAACAGCGCAAGCTTTGCCATCTGATCGTTCCAGTCGGTGTATTCAACGGGCCCGGGGCCGAGCAGGTTGAGGGTGATTTTTACATCGAGTTCACCGATTGCATTGCGCAGATTGGCAAGGGCGGTTTCAAGCATGTTTGTGTCGGCATGCAATTCTCCTGCTTCGTCAAAGGTGACACAGCCGAACAGAATCACGGTTGTGATGATGTCAAAATCCTCTGTGTGCAGGCTGTCGGGAGATTGAATGTTGCTTGCTACTGCATAGCTGACAACCTCAAAATCTTCGGGGGCAACTGTTTTTTGCAGATTGACCTCCATGCCGAACCATGATGCAATCACCGTAACGGCAAAAGTGAAAAATGCGACGATCCGTTTAAAAAAAACCATAATAATACCTCCGTTGTTTTGTATTTACATATTTCTTTTATTCATATTAACACATTTGGATTTTATTTGCAAGAGCAAGAAAAAAGGGAAAAGAATGTATGGATTGCCTGTTTTTGCATAAAATTATTACAGCTTTGTAATATTCTTTTAAGAAAATTTAAGGTTCATTTAATAATCTGTTAAGCGGTTAATTGTATCTGTTGGGATTTGGAGTTGACAAAACGGTCAATTTGTGATACAATACCCCGGCTTTTATGAAAGGATTTGAAAAGTATGAAGAAATTCCGCAGCAGAATTCTCAGCATTCTGCTTGTTGCGGCAATGCTTGTGTCGGCAATCGCAGGCGTTGCAAGCTCCGTTTTTCCGACGGCAAATGCGGCAACCTTCTTTACACCGTCCAAGGGCTCGTTCTTTGAGGCAAAGGGAACGACTGTTGAACAGGGACTGGCAGTATGGGAGCTTCTTGCAGCACAGACGCAGAAAAACATCGCTGACAAAATGTATGACATTATTTTCCGTGCGCAGTATTGCGTGACCGACTTCGGCGGTGAGCTGTGGTGCAACAGCAACTATGCCGGTCAGATCCGCAGTGTTACGGACTCGGTGCTCGGTACGGTCAACTGGGGCTGGGGCGGCACAGGCTGCTTCTCTTATTCCATGTTCGTATCGCAGTATGCACGAGGCGGTATCGGCAGAGATAACATTTACAAGCTCACAACAACCGATTCTGCAACGGATCTCAAAAACTTCCTTGCATCCTATGCTGACCCCGGTGAGCATCTGCATTTCTATTATTCGGGCTCCTCCTACGGTGAGCATTCCGTGCTTTATCTTGCCGCAACGGAAGAGGGCTTCTATTATCTTTCCGAAAACGGCAACAGCCTGGATATCCGTCTTTATTATTCTTCCTATGAATATTTTGCAGGCATCCTGAATATGAGCGGTGGCGAAAGCATGCGTGTTTATTCCACCAATGCAGGCAAGGACAAGCCGACCGATCCCGACAGCATCATTGTGCCCTTTACCCCGAAGAAGGTCGGTCAGATTGAATTCAACGGCCATAAGTATACCTTCTACACAGGTGCAGACAGCTATGAAAAGGCTGCGGAATTTGCCGAGGATATGGGCGGCTATCTTGCAACGGTCACCTCTGCCGAGGAGCAGGCGGTTGTGAACAGCCTGATGAACAAGGCAAGTGTTCCCTTTGCATGGATCGGACTGACCGCCAAAAACGGCAATTATGCATGGGTGACAGGTGAAAAGCTGCTGTATCGCAACGATTACGATAACAACACAACAGGCCCCAACGGCTTCCTGTTTACGGATAAGCTGTCCTCGGGTACCCTCAACGGTAAGTGGGATACCTGCGGCACGGAATATGCCATCGGCGGAAAGACCTACGGCAGTGACAGCTTCGGCTTCATTATGGAAACAGGCACGGCTTTCCCCACACCGGTCATCAAGATCAGTGAGGTCATGGTCGGACTGAATCAGTACACCGTTTTCGATGCAGGCCTTAACTACAAGGAAGCGCAGGAATTCTGCGAATCCATCGGCGGTCATCTTGTGACCATCGGCAGCACTGAGGAGCTTGCCACCGTGCTGAATCTGAAGAAAAGTGCGGCTTCCGACTATTTGCTCGGCGCAACCATGCAGTCCAACGGCAAATGGCAGTGGCTTGATAATTCGCCCGAGCTGAATGTGACCCTGCCCAAGGGCTCCAAGGGGGATCATCTTGTGATTGCCATGGGGGCAGACGGCAGTGCAAACTGGTCCACTGTAGGCGACAAGGTCCTGACAGGCTTCATTTGCGAGGTCAATCTCAGTGAATTTTATCTCGGAGACGTGGATATGGATGATTCCATCACTGCAAAGGATGCACGCGAGGTTCTTCGCTATTCCGTCGGTCTGAGTGAGAATGTGAATGTCGAAATCCTCGGCAATGTGGATATAAAGGACATTGCAGTCACCGCAGCGGATGCACGCATTGTGCTTCGTGCTGCAGTTGGTCTTGAGGATTGGAAGGGTTGGGAGAAAATTCTCATCAACCTGAATTCTTCCGTGCTCTGATGCAAAAACAAGCTTTTGCCACCCGTTTCGGGTGGCTTTTTTTTGTAGGCTGTGGCAGAAAAATACCGTAGTTGTTTTTTTCGGAAGAATGTGGTATAATGCCTGCAGTTATGGTTTATATATTTCAAAAAGGCAGAAAAATGCTGCTTTGGCGGCGGAAACGGAGAAATGTATGAAAAAAGCCATTTGTATTTTCTTGTGTCTTGCTTTGGTGCTTTTGCTTGCAGCCTGCGGCAATAAGCCCGTGATTTCAACCGAAGCACCCACAACAAGTGTTATCAATCTGATGCCCGACGGTTCCATCATTGTCGGTGAACTGACGCAGGGGCAGCCTGCGGATCCCGATGCACAGGTGCAGCAGACCACCGCTCCTGTTGTGCAGCCTGCCGAGGTAGCCACAACACAGGCGCAGATCGGCTGGATTATTGATGTTTACAACACCGTTTACAACAACACAAAGGCGGATGCCTCGTTCCTCGGCTCGGACAGCATTGTTATTTCCGATATCATGGTGGACGGTGTCAAGAATTCGGGTGTGGACGGCATTGTGCGTTCGGTGATGGAAAAAATTTACACACCGCAGACATTGCCTTTGCCGCCGTATTCAACGGAAAATCCGTTCCCTGTGTGCATTTTCAATGAGGAGGATGCGCAGTCTGCAGAATGGAAGGACCTCGGCAACGGTCAGGCAGAGCTTGTGATTTATCCCAAGCAGTCCGTCAACTCCACCCTCGGCACGGGACAGGGGAAGATGTTCAATGTCATCAATGACATCAGTGTGATTTTTGATTATATGCCCAACTTTGCCTACGGCTGGGCGGAGGGGGATACTGCCTCCAATGTGAAAACCATTTATGACGGCGGCTATTGCCGTGTGGTTTATGACCGCGTGAGCATGAAAATGATTTCTGCTGAATATGTGATGAAGCTGAAGGTTGAAATCAATAACTTTGAAATTCTGTTTGCAGGCCACAACGTCAGTGTTGAAATGACCTACACCCAGACCTTCCCCGCAGTCGGATAAAAGAAAGGAAACTTTATGAAAACATTAAAAGTTGCCAATATCGGCATGAAATTCGGTATGTCCCATGTGGAGGGGGCCATGCAGTACGGTGCGGAAATTGCCGCACTTTGCGATAATAACGAAGAAAATCTGCGCTTTGCAGGGGAGAGATACAATATCCCTGCCGAAAAATGGGTTTCGGATTACAGGGAGCTGCTGGAGTCTGATGTGGATGTGGTCACGGTGGCCGTGCCCGACCAGCAGCACAGACAGCTTTCGTGTGAATTCCTGCGTGCGGGCAAAAATGTGCTGTGCGAAAAGCCCCTTGCACTGACAAGGGAGGATCTGCTTGCCATTATTGAGGCAGAGGATGCCTCGGATGCCAAGTTTATGGTCGGTCAGATCTGCCGTTTTACCCCTGCTTTTGAAAAGGCAAAGCAGCTCATTGACGAGGGTGTTCTCGGAGAGCTGTATTTTGTCGAGTCCGAATATGCGCATGACTATATGAAGCTCTGCGATAACTGGAGAGCAGATCCGCTTCGTCACGGTGTGATTGGCGGCGGCTGCCATGCGGTTGACCTGCTGCGCTGGCTTGCAGGCGATCCGCAGGAGGTGTTTGCCTACGGCACGCACAGATTGCTGCCGATGGTAAGCTATGATGATGCCACCGTGGCGGTTATGAAATTCGGTGAAAACCTGATGGGTAAGGTGTTTGTGTCAACTGGCTGCAAGCGTGATTACACCATGCGTACCGTTATTTACGGCACCAAGGGTACCCTGATTTGCGACAATACCTCTCCGACCATGACCCTGTTTACGGTGGATGAGGAGGGTGTCACAAAAGAGCCGCAGGTGCTGCCCGTTGAGGTCAACAACCACAATGCGTTCAAGGAATTTGCCGTGTTTGCGGATGCCATCATCAACCAAACGCCTGTGCTGACCGATGCCCGCGAGGGTGCAAAGACGGTTGCTGTCTGCCTTGCCATTGTGGAATCGGCAAAAACGGGTAAGCCCGTGCAGCCGGATTATGCGTTTTAAAGCATTTGTGTAAAAAAAGAAAAAAACGGGAGTCTGCGGACTCCCGTCTTTCATTTCTTGAATCAGAAAATGTAGTCAATGGCAACACTCGTTTCACGCACGGCATGCATGTGCTTTTTGACAACCGACACATGATAAGGATGCTGCTGATAAGCCTCGAGTGCATCCATGTCATCGAGCACCGTTTCCAGAATCAGATCATACGAGCGATCGGAATGCAGTACATCGATACCGACCCTGATATCCCTTAACATTTCCACATTGCCCTGCATGGAAAGCAAAACCTCTTTTGCTTTTTCGCAATTTTCAAGGGAATTGTCCTTGAGCTTGAAGCAAACAATATGTTTAAGCATGTTCGTTCTCCCTTTCCTTGTCGAGTTTACGGTTGCGCAATGTCAGCACAATGTCTGCCGACACCATCACAAGATTGAGAATATAAAACACAAAGGGGTAGGTCACGGGCATATCGAGCACCGTGAAAGAATAAATTTTGCCGACAATGCCGCACACATAGCCGATTGCAATGAGAATTTCAAACAGCAGGCTTTTGCCCTTTGCGGTACGGCTTTTTACGGATTTGTAGAGATTCAGCGGCCAGGATGCACCGAAGCAGATCACCATGGCGGCTTCAAAAATTTCGTTCATATTCCATTTCCTCTTTCTCAAAAAAAAGGTTACCTTTCGGTAACCCTTTTTTTTACTTACTTTTCGTCGTTCTTTGCACGGATGTCAGCAACAAGCTGCTTGATGGTGTCGATGATGCTCTGAATGAATTCGATGAACTGGTTCAAAATATCCATTATAGTATCCTCCGTTTAATAATAATTTTTTCTACAGTTAAATTATACCACAGGCGATTTGAAAATTCAATGACATTTTTGAATGATTGTGTTGTATTTATTCTGCAGAAATTGTTGATTTTGCACTTTCTCTTGCGCGTTTTGCGGCAAGCTCGGTGACAATGCGTTCCTTTTCCTTACCCGAAATCTTATAGAAGAACATCGGAATGGAGCACAGCAGCATGCTGATGCCGGGAATGAGCGAAACGAGCGAGAACATGGCAAAATTCTGCGTTCTTGTCAGGTCCATGGCGGTCAGGATGGCATCCTTGGAATACATCTGTGCAGGGTCGATGTCGATAACCATATACATGATGATGATACCGCAGGTTGCAAGTGCGTTGCCGAGCTTGTTGACAAAGCCCTGGCAGGCAGAGCCGAGACCGTTGTCACGGCATCCTGTTTCAAGCTCAATGTAGTCAAGGCAGTCGCAGATCATGGCGTTGGAAACAACATTGAGAACACCCAACGGAATGCAGGAAATGAGAATAAAGGGTGTGCAGATGTAGAGGTTGTTTGTGAACCAGCCGATGAGGGTGGTGAAAATGCTTGCAACAAAGCCCAAAAGACAAGTGGTGATGACGATTTTCTTGTAATCGAATTTGCGCATAAGCTTTGGCATGAGCAGCATGGCACCGAACATACCGACAATGGCACAAACCTGGAAAATGGTCTTGACGCTCGAAATGCTTGCCTGAATATAGCCGTTGCGTTCAGCCTCGGTCATGGCTGCAGTGAGCTCAGGCCCGATGTAGAAGGCATAACGTGCAACGTGAATGGCAGCAGCCTGCACAAGATATCTGCCCGAAGACAGCACGCCCATTGCAACAACCAGCATCAGCGGCTTGCACTTGAAAATGCGCGACAGGGTGGACGGCTCACCCGGCTGTCTTTTATTGACAGGCGGAATGATGCGCTCGTTGATGTGGCGATAGGAATTAAGATACATCACAATGCCGATTGTGACGGTAACAGCGGCAATGATGAAATACTTTTGCTTTTCAAATTCCGTACCGGTTGTGCCAAGCAGGGAGGGCAGAGTGAAGCCTGCCACAAGGAACAGCACCTCGGGAATGGCAGAGCCGATGCCGTTGAGGTTCTTGGTGAATGAAATAACATAGCCGCGTTCTTCTGCGTGCGGTGTCATGAAGTTCGGAATGCTCCAGAACGGCACGTCAGCCATGGTGTAGCTCATACCCCACAGCACATACACAACAGCCGAGAAGATCATCAGCGGCTTGGTGCTCAAGTCGGGGCTTGCATACATCAATAAGGTCAGCACAGCGATGGGTGCAGAAGCATAGAGAATGTATTTTTTCATCTTGCCGCGTTTTGTGGGCTCTCTGCGGTCGGCGATAATGCCCATCAGCGGATCGTTGATGGCATCCCACACACGTGCAAGCAGCATCAGCATCAGCACGAACATCATCGGCAGCTGCAGGATGTTGACATAGTAGTCACTGATGTAGCTGGACATCATTGCATAGATCATGCCCTGACCCATTGCGCCGAATGCAAACGAGGAAATTTCCTTTTTCGGCACAACATAACCGGGACGCAGGTCTTTGGTTTTCTTTTCTTTCGCCATTTTCCTTCTTCCTTTCAAGGTGATAGCAATAAGTATAGCATGAAAAGTAAATCTTGTAAAGAATTATATTACAATACGGAATGTGCATACCTCGTTGGGGGTATACGCAAAGGTGAAGCCGTTTTGTGTTGTTTGCACTTGCTCGTTGCCGTCTTCCATCAGATTGCACTGCGTGACAGATGCAAAGGGGAAGCTGAGTGTGATTTCTGCCTTGCCTCTTGTACCGTGTGCTTCATATACGCGCAGAATAAATCCGTTGCCGTCTTCGGCAGGCTTGAAGGCATCAAGCACGATGTTTTCTTTATTAATGGAAATGAATGAATATTCTGAAATATTATTTATATTTGTATTTTTATGCAACGGAACAATGAGCATCGGTGTGTTGAAAATGTTTGCCTGCAGCACGGTTTTTGCCTGCTGCCATGTGCCTGTGTGCGGATAAAAACGATAAGAAAATTCGTGTGTTCCCTTGTCGGATGTGCGGTCGGGACAAATCGGAGAACGCAGAAGTGTGATACGCAGCAGGCTGTTTTCAATATCGTGTCCGTACTTGCATTCATTGAGCAGGCTGACACCGTAATCACCCTCGGAAAGATCGACCCATTTGTGTGCGCAGTTCTCAAATTTTGCACGGTCATACAATGTGTTCATGTGGGTCGGACGTTCAATACTGCCGTGGGCAATTTCGTAGGTTGCGCGAAGTGAGCGGATGTTGAGGTTGAACGCAGCCTTGAGTGTTTTTTCGGTTTCCTGCCAGTCAGCAAAGGTGTCAAATTGCAGGAAGCGGTCGCAGGCACGCAGGCGGATTTCCTGCACGATGCGACTCTTGTTGAAGCTGCGTTCAATGCGGATGCAGGCAGCTTCGTCGGTGTTTTCGGTGACGGTGATGCTGTCTGCCTTGTGCAGCTCCCAATACTTTTTGCGGTAATTCAGTTCAATGTTCCATGCACTTTCGTGGATGGGCTTGTCCTGGAATACGGTCAGCAGATTTCCGTCGGGTGTCTGCAGCAGCTCACGGTCATTTTCTTTGTCGAAAATGCTTGTCAGCAAGCCGTTTTCATCGAGTGTAACACGCAGAAATGCGTTTTCGATACGGCTTGTATCTGCCGAAACACCGTTGCCGAGCGCAGGTCTTTCATTTTGCTTATAAATT
>JAZOWJ010000084.1:0-1541 GCA_045659125.1 Acutalibacteraceae bacterium | reverse complement strand
GGTGCTGAAAATGAATAAAAAATCTTCCATGTCCGTTTTGCTCAACGGTATTCTGAAGGAAAACCCTGTATTGGTGCTCATTCTCGGTACCTGTCCCACCCTTGCAACCACCACAACGGTTGACGGTGCATTCGGTATGGGTATTGCCGCAATGGCGGTGCTGATTTGCTCGAATGTGTTTATTTCTCTGCTTCGCAAAATCATCCCCGAATCCATGCGTATTCCTTGCTACATTGTTATCATTGCAGGCTTTGTTACCATCGTCAAAATGCTTGTGCAGGCTTTTTTGCCCGACCTGTATGTGACACTGGGTGTGTATCTTGACCTCATCACCGTAAACTGCATCATTCTCGGCAGAGCTGAAATGTTCGCAAACAAGAATGCGGTTGTGAAATCCGCACTTGACGGTGTCGGCATGGGGCTGGGCTTCACCCTTGCCCTGACGCTGATGTCCACCATTCGTGAGGTGTTCGGTGCGGCTTCCTTTGCAGGCATTGCCATTCCGTTCCTTGAAAATTACAAAATCGAATTCCTTACCAAGGCTCCCGGCGGTCTTGTGGTTTACGGATTGCTGATTGCACTCATTTACGTTGTTACCCGTGGTAAGGCACCCGTCAAAAAGTCCTTCTCGTGTGAAGGCTGTCCGAATGCAGGCATGTGCAACAAGGCATCCTGCGAAACGAAAGGAGCTGAAAGCTGATGGATGTTAAAATTCTGATTGTTATTCTTCTTTCTGCCGTTTTTGTTGACAACTACGTTCTCAGCAGATTCCTCGGCATCTGCCCGTTCCTCGGTGTTTCCAAAAAGCTCGATCAGGCTGTCGGCATGGGTGTTGCCGTTACCATGGTCATGCTGCTTGCTACGGCTGTGACCTATCCCATTCAGCATTATGTGCTCGATACATTGAACCTCGGCTATCTGCAGAACATTGCATTCATTCTTGTTATTGCAACCCTTGTGCAGATTCTTGAGCTGATTCTGAAGAAGTTTTCCCCCTCGCTTTATAAAGGTCTTGGTGTGTATCTGCCTCTGATTACCACCAACTGCGCGGTGCTTGGTGTTACGATTAACAACATCATCGACGGCTATAACTTTGCCGAATCCATGGTCAGCTCTCTGGGCTGCGGTCTCGGCTTCCTGCTTGCCATGGTGTTGTTCTCGGGTATCCGTTCCAAAATCGACGACTCCAAGGTGCCTGCACCCTTCCGCGGACTTGCCGTTACCCTCATTGCCGCTTCGTTCATTTCCCTTGCTTTCATGGGCTTCAGCGGCATTGTTGAAAATATCTTTGCTTAATGAGAGGTGCCTGATATGGAAATATTGATTGCCTTTCTTGTAATGCTTGCCGTTGCAGCTGTAGCAGGTGTGCTGTTGACTGTATTCTCCCACTTCTTTGCGGTCCCCGATGATCCGCTTAAAAAGGAAATCCGTGAATGTCTGCCCGGCATCAACTGCGGTGCTTGCGGCTATAAGGGCTGTGATGATTATGCCGAAGCGCTTGCTGCCGGCGGTGTCAAGCCCAACCTCTGCATCCCCGGTGC
>JAZOWJ010000083.1:0-6527 GCA_045659125.1 Acutalibacteraceae bacterium | reverse complement strand
GGCGAAAGAATTCTTTTACTTGTGTTTTTGTAAATCCCAATTTTTCACCAATTTCCCGGTAGGGTAATCCTGATTCCCTTAATTCCAATATTTCTTTTTCATATTGACTGATATGTCTGTATTCTCTGGGCATAAAAAATTTCTCCTATGGTAGATATTTCTATTCTACCATAGGAGGGTGTTTTTTTCTATTGTCCGTTTTTTACGGACTTGTGCACTGCATCCGATGAGCTATCCTTTTGACATCGCTATCTCGATAACTTTAAGTATATGGAAACATACTGCATCAATTGTGTGTATAGCGGTCAAACAAGATTCAGATATTTATTACCCATAATCGGGTAATTTGATTTTATCACAAACATATTTGCTAAGTCAACCCGTATTCGGGTAATTGGTTGTAGTTTTGCAGTTATCATAATATTAACCCATAAATGGGTAATTATAATTGCGAGGTACAATCAATGGAATATTCAGATATTTATGTAAAACGCATCAGAAGTCTTTGCAAACAAAGAGGGATTGCTATAAATAAACTTGCCACAATGAGTGATGTTAAGCAGTCAACCCTTGACAATATTGTAAGAGGTATCACCAAGAATCCGAGAGTTATGACCTTGCATAAGCTCGCTATTGCTTTTAATATGACTTTATCCGAATTTCTTGATTTTGATGAATTAAATGATTACTTGTTTGATGAGGACGATGAATAAAGCTAAAGCCACCCGTGAGGGTGGCTCTGTTATTTGTCTTTCCGTTGCAGGTTGAATTCAGTTATATCAACAACATCCCTATGTTCATTAAGAATATTCTTAAACATATATTGGGGTATGTGTACGTCTTGATAAAGCTGTTCAATGAGCTTAAGTGCTGCGAAAATTTCTGCAGGTGTAGCATCTTTCATATTTTTGACCTCTTTATTTGAAAATGATATCGTGACAAACAATTTCTCTTGCTCTTGCCTCAATATTTTGCATTCGTCGTACCCATTCCATTTGATTTTTTTCTTTTAGGGTCTCGGTTACACCTTCAGCTATTTTCATCTGCTCGACGAGGGTGTTGAACATCTGCTGGGCTTGGGTGTCGATTTGGGCGCAGTGTTGGTAGAGGGTGCCTTGGGTTAGGAGAGTTGCAAAGAGAACAGGTTTGTGTTTTTGTAAGTAATCCTTATACATCACACCCCATTTGCCGAGGTGGATGGTTGATTCTTCGGGTGGGAGTCTGAGGTTGGGTATTTGATAATCGCCAACTTGTCTGTATGTAATGTTTGCCATAATTTTCATCCTTTCTTGTTTTCGATAAACGTGTCGTATGTGAATCTTGCTCCGAGTCTGAAGCCGACGGTGAAGCTGTCTGCGTTACAGAGGCTTGAAAACTTGATGTAGGTTGCTACATAGTCGGTGAAAAGCTCTTTGTCCTTATCAGCGAGGAGTGATGTCAGGTGCTCCTCTTTGCCGGCGAGCTCACTCAGACTCTTTTTGACCTTTGCCGTAAGGTTGGTGGTACACTCCTGCGGTTCAATGTTTCCGTAGTAGAATTCTTCAATAAAGTCTGACATAGTATCACTCCTTATCTTTCGGATTTATTGATAATTTTAATGAGTAGCTCGTCAACATCTTCTGTGGGGATACCGTCCGAGATAAGCATGTTTCGGAACTCGTTCATTCCGTTGATTAAAAGGTTACACTCAAAATCCGTGAGCTTCAGTTTGGTTTTCTTATTAAACATAAAATGACCTCCTTGTATTTGGTAATGCCATTTTACAAGGAGGTCTGTGTTTTGTCGAATGTGTGGAGATTATACTTTGCTTGAGTTTGTCTTCTTCTGAATAGTTACAGCTTGAATATCCTCAAAACACAACAGGTTTTTATTTTATTATTAATTTTTCATTTGATTTAAGTTTTGCTAGTGAACTATCTGATAATATATTTTGTTCATTTAATGAAATTGCTAAAATTATGTATTCTAATAAAAAAATGTTAGTGTACATTGTAAAAGATTCTTGATTTGCGTATATACTATTTAGTCTAGAAGCAACATTACCGTGAAAATTGTTACATCGTGATGCGTATAGAATGCTAAACAAAACGAAAGTAAGTTTTTCTTCGTCTGTGAAATTAATAGTTTGTCGTGTTGAAGTAGATATTTTTTCATCTATTTGTGTGGAGCCATTTTCGACAAGTTCTTTTAATTTTAGTGAAAAACTATTAACAATTTTTCTGGCTTTGTCTTTATCTTCGTCTTTTATTTTTAATGATACTTTATTCCCTATAAGAGTTGGAGTTGTTATAGAACTATATGCATATCCATAAGAGTTGGAAATTATTGAATAAAATGTTTTAAATTTCTTTCTAAAAGTAATATAGGAGCTACTTATATATTTTTCATTAAAACCTGCTTTTTCAATTGAATAACCTTTAAGAATGTAAGACGCAACATATCGGTAGGTTTTATCAGTAATATTCATATAGTATGGTTTTAAATATGGAAGATATTTAGAATTGTTTGCATTAATATGAGATATTAGTTCAAGTAAACCGTTTGTATCTTGAAGACGTTGTATCGATGAATTAGATAATAAATACTGGTTGTAGGAATTATTAATTGCTTGCCAGCAAAACAATGTTGCTAAATCAGGTCTTTCGGGAAGACAGTAATAACAATCCATCAATTGAGTAATTATTTCGTAAGGTGCAGAATCTGGTTTAATATCCCAAATAGGTTCATATATGAACTCGATATTTTCCAGTATGCTGTTTTGATTTCCAATGTGTGAAAGATGTCTAGTTTTATCATATTTTTTAGCAAGATTAAGAAGATTTTCCATTGTGTTATCCTTTCAGTATAATTTCGTTTGTTAATATTTAGAAATATATATTGTTTTTAGAATGTAGAAATATAAATTAATTATATCATTTTTTTTACAATTCTGCTATATATAAATGTATTTAAGGGTGTTTTTTACACTTAATTATCTCAATACCCTTAAGCAACAAAAAAACAAGGCTATTGCTAACCTTGGTTCTTGTCTTTTTGTCAGATGTCTACTTTTACGGCAAATCCGCCTGTGAAGAAGTGGCAGGTGTTCGTCTGACCCCAGTTTGGTGGAGATGAGGGGAGTCGACTCTCGCACTGCGGTGCTCGGTCAGGCGCGGCTCTTCAGGCTGACGGCCCCGTCCCCCTTTGTCTGCTTCGCAGACATTTTTTCTCCGAAAACGGGCACCCTTTTGTCAGCTTCGCTGACATTTCCCCTGTCAGGGGAATAACCCCACACAGTGGGGGAATCTTCCACCGGACTGTTGCTCTGTACCGCTCGTCCTTCGACTCCCCCTGATACAGCAAAATAAAAAAACAGAACGGCACAAAAGTACCGTTCTGCTTTTTTATGGTGGAGATGAGGGGAGTCGAACCCCTGTCCGAAAACCCTTTACATCGACCTTCTCCGGGCGCAGTCATTTATTTAGTTCTCTCCGCGGACGGCGGGAAATGACACCCTCCGTCTTTGGACAGCCCCATTGTGCATGACAGGATATGAGGCGCTTCCCTGTGCACGTTCACCGCTGCATGACGCCTTTACACCGAGCCGCGGTGCTCTCGGGAAAGACGGCAACTGCACTTAAGCAGCTGCGAGTACAGTATTATTATTGTCGTTTATTTCTAAACTTGCGGAAGTTTAAAGAGGTACCGCACCTCTGCCCGCTTATCGGTGCTCAGAATCCCCGTCGAAATCCTTTCATCCCCATATCGGGGGACGGGATGATGTTCTCCGAACCCGTTTTATATTATTATGCCCTGTACGAGGCTTAATAAACTGTGTAATGCTTGTGAAATTCGACTTAATAATCGTTTTTGCTGCCGCGGAAGGAGCGCTCGATGTCGCGTTCGGCACTCTTTTTGGCGGCGGATTCGCGCTTATCGTAAAGCTTTTTACCCTTGCAAAGACCAACCTCAATCTTCAGTCTGCCGTTGACGAAATAGGCAGAAAGGGGAATAATTGCATAGCTTTGCTGCTTGACAAGGCCGAACAGGCGCATGATTTCGCGCTTGTGCATCAAAAGCTTGCGTGTACGCATGGGGTCACGGTTGAAGATGTTGCCCTTGTCATAAGGCGACACGTGCATGCCGTGCAGCAGCAGCTCGCCGTTTTCGACCATGCAATACGAATCCTTGAGGTTTAATTTGCCTTCGCGGATGGATTTGACCTCCGTTCCGCAAAGCGCAATGCCGGCTTCGTGGGTCTCTATGACAAAATATTCATGATAAGCCTGGCGATTGGTTGCAACGGTGTTTTCACGCGCATTCTTTGCCATAAAAACCCTCCTTCCGGTTATTGAGAAAAAATTGAATTACATGCTTTCGGGTGCTGCGACCTTGAGCATCGACAGCACGGTCTTCATAACACTGCGTGTTGCCATGCAAAGCGAGAGTCTTGCATCGCGAAGTGCCTCTTCGGGCACGTCAACACGGCAGGCGTTGTAGAACTTATGGAACAAAGCCGCAAGGTCAACCGCATACTTGGTAATTTTGGACGGGTCGAGTGCCTGTGCTGCAGTCACGATTTCGCCTGTGAGCGCTGCAATGTGGCGGATAAGCTCTTTTTCTTCGGGAGCAGTCAGCAGGCACAGTGCATCGGAGTCTGCAAAGGTGGCTTCAACACCCTTTTCCTTCATCTTTGCAAGGATGGAGCAGATTCTTGCGTGTGCATACTGGCAGTAATAAACAGGATTCTGCGAGGATTCCTCAACGGCAAGGTCAAGGTCAAAGTCGCAGTGGCTGTTGGCTTCACGAAGATTAAAGAAGAATCTTGCCGCATCAATGGGCACTTCTTCGAGCAATGTGACGAGTGTGATGGCCTTGCCCGAGCGCTTGGAGGCCTTGACGATTTCGCCTTCTTTAATCAGGCGAACCATCTGCATGAGCACAACCTGCAGTCTTTCGGGATCCACACCGAGTGCCTGCAGAGCAGCCTTCAGACGCGGTACATAGCCGTGGTGGTCTGCACCGAGAATGTCAACCGCAAGGTCAAAATTACGGATGCAGAGCTTGTTGTAATGGTAAGCAATATCGGGAACGATATAAGTGTAAAGTCCGTTTGAACGGACAAGAACGAAGTCCTTGTCACAGCCGAACTGCTCGGCCTTCAGCCACACGGCGCCGTCCTGCTCGTAGGTGAAGCCCTTTTCGGTCAGGATTTCAACCACCTGCTTGGCAGCACCCGAATTGTGCAGGGTGCTTTCGTGGAACCATGTGTCATATTTAATATTATACTTCAGAAGGTCACGCTCTAATCCTGCAATATTCAGCGGCAGGGCATAAGCAACGAGAGCCTTTCTGCGTTCTGCTTCATCGGTGTGAATGTATTTGTCGCCGTTGATTTCGGCAAAGGCAGCTGCATGGTCAATGATGTCCTGACCGTGGTAGCTGTCCTCGGGCATTTCGATGGGATCACCGAAGTGCTGACGGTAGCGGATATCAAGCCACAGACCGAATTTTTCGTTCTGATTGCCGCCGTCGTTGATGTAGAATTCGCGTTCGGTCTGATAGCCTGCACGGGAAAGAACCTCGGCAAGGGTATCACCCATGGCACCGCCACGGGCATTGCCGACGTGCATCGGACCTGTGGGGTTTGCGGAAACAAATTCAACGAGTGCACGCTTGCCTGCAGCATAGTCGGAGCTGCCGTAGACATCGCCCTTTGCGTTGACATCCGAAAGAATATCTGCATAGTAAGCAGGGGAAAGACGGAAATTCAGGAAGCCTGCACCTGCAACCTCACAGCTTTCAAAATAAGTGCCTGCAAGGTCAATGTTGGTCTGCAGGGCTGCTGCGATTTTAGGCGGTGCGGTGCGGAATACTCTTGCACCGACAAGTGCGGCATTTGCGGAATAGTCGCCGTGGCTGCGGTCTGCGGGGATTTCCACCTTGAATGCAGGGATTTCTGCTTCGGGCAGATCGCCTTTTTCGAAGCTGGTACGGAATGCGGCTTCAATGATTGAACGAAGCTGTTGTTCAGCCTTTGCTACAAGAATACTCATTGCTCTTTTTGCGGAACACGTTTGGCAACAAGCGTTTTTCCGCTTTTCTCCTTTCCGTTTTGTGCCGTCATGCGGGCACTGATGTCAATGATAAGTGTTTTTTCTGCGGCATGACCGCCGAAAAAGTCAATTGTGTAATTCATTTTGAGCTTGCCGCCGTTCATTTCCACGGTGCTGCTGACGGCTTTTGCAAAAATGCCGATCATGAACTCACCGTAGGGGGTGATGTAGTGGCTGTTGTGGCGGCGACCTGCTTCAATAATCATTTCGGAATTGTAAGCGCCTGTGCGCAGAATGCTCACGCAGGCACGGTTTTTGACATGCATGCGGGTGTCGCACATGTGCTCATCGTCGAGCATTTCCGAAAAATGAAGTGTGTAATCCTCGGGACCACCTGTCAGACAGCCCTTGGTGATAACCTGACTGCTTTCCTCGCCGTCAGGGGTACGGCTGATATCGAAGTCGGGTCGTAGCCATGTCGTTCTGTGAGCC
>JAZOWJ010000082.1:0-5578 GCA_045659125.1 Acutalibacteraceae bacterium | reverse complement strand
TAAACAGCGATATCATCAGCATTGTTCTTGACACCGTCTTTGACGGGATACTTATGAATGATATCTCTCCAATAAACAGCATTGTTAAGCTTAAGCTTCAGACCTCTGAGGGCAGCCTCGGCAATGCGAAGACCCTTGGTCTTGAGAGGAGCTGCATAAGAAGACTTGCTGCAGACAAGAACAGGCAGACCGAGATCATTGATGGTGTCAACAAGACCGTCACCGATTGCGGTGAGAAGGTCAAGCACCATAAGTCCCTTGGAGCCGACTTCATTGACGGTTGCACGAAGCACTTCTGCAGGCTGCAGCGGGTGAATGAAGTTGGCAATGACACCGATTTTGTTCATTGCATAGAATGCTGCGAATGCTTCGGGGGTGTTGGGCATGAATACGGAATAAACATCGCCCTTCTTAAGACCGAGTTCTTCAGTGAAATAAGCAGCAAGGCCGTCGATTTCACGCATATACTCGCTTCTCTTAAGAATTTTGTCCATGTGCTGCATCATATTGAAGTCACCGTAAATTTCGGTATTGATCTTCAGATACTCGTAGCAGTTGTAGTTTTGCACATCCTTTAACATATCAGTTCCTCCATAATCAAGTGTATATAATAATTATAAATTTTTTATCAATAATTTACAGACCATGTTTCATCGAGATAGCCTTCGATGGTAGCCTCTGCAGACATGAAGCCCATTTTGCCTCCGCCTGTTCCGTCAAGAGGCATATGCTCAAAATATTCAACAAGTCTTCCCTGCTCATCAATGGTAAGCTTGATTGTTGCACCCTGATAATTGAAATTTGCAGTTGTAACGGTAATCGGCAAATCAAGATCAGCAAAGGTAAAGCAGTCCATTGTTGAACCGTGATACGGAGGAGTCGGGTTATCCAGAGTTGACACCTCAGGTTTGAGAACAATCGTATAAATTGTATTTGCACCGCTGCTTTCGCTTGTCAATGAAACGATACCGTCAGCAAGGAGGGTGAAATCCTTATCCGTCGGAGGAATAGCGGTTTTGGGTGTTACCTGAATATTGTCTTCCGGGTCAAGGGCATAGCCGTTGGTAAAGGTGTAGGTATATTCCTCATACCCCATCATACCTTCGATAACACCGTTGATGATCGAAGTGAAAGCAGGAAGAGAGCAGTCTGTCAGGCTGATTTTGATATCCTGCTTCTGTACGGCAGTAAAATTCTGCTGATTGCGAAAAGTATTGACCGCATTGTTGAGATAAGCCAGTGTTTCGGGGTTATTACCGACCGTTGCAGGTGCACCGCCTGTGGGCTGCTGCACAACAGGAGCAGTGTCGGGAGTTTCAGCGGTGGGAGCTGTTGCAGAATCCGACACGGGAGGTGCGGGAATGTTGGTGGACGGCTCTGTCTGCACAGGCTGCGTGTTGACTACGACATCGCTGCCGAGCTGGACATTGACAACATTATTCCCCTGCTGTGTGTCGGGTTGGACGGCATTCTGACTTCCCTGGGTTGTCAGCGTGTTGTTTAATCCTTCGAGTGTTTGAGAAAATCTGTCGTTTCCGCTTTTTACAACAAGAGAAAGCGCAACGATGACAACAATGGCAACAACAGCCGTGATAGCATACTTAACTGATTCTTTCAAAGCAATATCATCCTTAACCTTTTATTTCAATTTATAATTATAACACATTCCAAGCAAATTGCAAGGGTGAATTTGTAAACAATTATGTTTTTTTATTTTCTGTAATGACAAATTTTAGTTGACAATAACCAATCAATTTTCTATAATGAAAATCAGGAACATGAAAGGAGTGTTTTCCATGAAAAAGATTACAAAAAAATGCATTGCTCTCATTCTTTGCATGCTGATGCTGTTTCCCGTTGCAAGCTCTGTAACCTATGCAGCTGACGGCACTGTTATGGCAGCAACACCCGAAATGAAGATTGTTGAAAAAGCAGTCGGCGGCATCATCAATGCCGTAATCGGTGCACTCGGCACATTCTTCACCTACATCGGCCTTGATTCTTACGATGAATTCATGGCTGCTGACCATCCTTATTTCTATGAGGGTACAGATGGTAAGGTCAGTGGTGACGGCTGGAAGCTTGGCTTTGCATCCACAAGCTATATCCCCGAGCAGTGGCGTGAAAATGCAGAGGGTGAAAAGGATCCCGACGGCTATTGCCTGAACAAGACCTATTATTTCGGCGGCTATTTCTCTGCAACCGTTAATAAAATCTATGACGACCAGACCGTGAACCTTACTGTTATGTCCTGCGGTACCGACAATAACAAAAACGGTATTGAGGATATTCTGATTATGGCTGCCATTGACGGCATTGGATTCAGCAATCAGGACGTTGTTGCTGTTCGTGAAGCAACCATCACCAAGCTTGCAAGACTCGGTGTCAAGAACAGCGATATTCTCGGCTTCAATATGACGGCTACCCATGCACACTCTGTTGTTGACCCGCAGGGTATGGGCCTTGACATCATCGGCCATCTGTTCCTTTCGCGTATCACAATCGGCAGAGACCGTTCCATTCAGCCCGAGCTGCTTGAGGCTATCATTGAAAACACCTCTGATGCAGTTGTTGAAGCATATAAGAGCATGGAAGACGGCGAACTGTATTTCTATGAAACAGTTGATCTGCTTGCAGACGACAAGGGCTATGATTTCGTCGGAGACAAGCGTGGCTTCGGCCAGGATGTTCAGAACAAAGCAGGTTGCTTCCTGTTTGAATCCGTCAGCGGTGAAAAGACCATCATGGCAAACCTCGGAACCCATCCCACCAAGGCAGGCAGAGGCAGCCAGCGTGTTTGTGCAGACTTCCCCTACTATGTAGCAAAGGCTCTGAAGGATTTCGGCTACAACTTTGTTTATTTCCAGGGTGCACAGGGCTCCGTTGCACTTGATCTGGACACAAGCGCTGAAGGTGAAGCCTGGGCAAACGAAGATGCACTCAGCTATGAGGATTGGGTTGCCCGTTACGGTGAAGAATACGCACAGGCAAATTATGCCGAAGAAGCAAACGACTACTATGACCTTCGAGTAAGCGGCTACACTTTTGCAAAAATACTGGTTGAATGCTCCGAAAACAAGGTTGCTGTTGCTCCCTCCCTTGATATCAAGATGGACTACATGGTTATGCCGCTTGATTATGGCCTGCTGTATGCAGCCGGTGTTTCCCAGCTTCTCGGCTTCAACTGTGTAAAATACAAGGGCACACAGACCGGTTATGCTATCATGACCGAATGCGGCTACATTTCTATCGGTGACGATGTTACCCTTATTACAACGCCCGGCGAAACCTTCCCTGCAATCGCCTACGGCATTGAAGAAGGCTACGAGGGTGAAAAGCTCTGGACAGGTCCTACCTCCTGGAGCGGTGAAGACTGGCAGTATAAGGCACTCGATGAATATGTCCGCATTGCAAAGAACGACGAAGATCATGTTGTGCTTGCACTTGGCCTTACCAACGATGCACTCGGCTACATCGTTCCCGACACCGATTGCAGCCACATGTGCGTTGACTGGTTCTACGGCGGCCACTACGAAGAGCTTCTCATCTGCTCGCAGAACGGCGGCTCTGCGCTGGCACAGGCATTCGTTGACCTGCTTGGTGTTGAACAGTAACTCCTTCAAATAACATTTACGGCTTCCGCATTGCGCGGAGGCCGTTTTTCTGTTCAGTCGGTATTTTTACCATATAAATACGGCTATTTTTGTAAGGATGTTAAAAATTTTACATATTATTTTAGCATTTTTAATAATTTGTTAAAGAAAGTATTGTACAAATTGATAGTATACTTATATGTAAATATATCCATTGAAACGGAAGGATACCATGAAACAATATTTCAGAAAAAGCTTCAGTGTTTTTGCGGCAATGATTCTCCTGGCCGCATCCTTGTGCACCCCCATGCATGCGCACGCAGCAAGCGGATTCACCTACCCCGACGGAGTGAGCGCCGCCAAGGCAGAAGAGATCGTTTCTTCGGCTGACACTCTGTTGACAAAGGCAGTGCAGACAGCAAGCGGAAAAACACTTGCACAACAGGTTATGCCTGCAATATACGAAGGAAATCTTCTCGGCACACTGACTGTCGGGATATATACCGCTTTGTCCGATGCACAGATGGCAGAAATGCTTTCGGCTCTCAACATCAGTGCAACACCCTCTGACATTGCTGCTGTGCTGTATGCTTACCCTGCTGTTTCCGAAGCGCTTGCAAATGTTTCGTCATGGAGCAATGCAGACCTGAGCGAGGCTGACTGGGGCATTAAAACCAAAAACGAATTTGCAACCGCATTCGGTACGGTTTTATCCCCGCTTTATCCGCTTCTGCAGTTTTTGCTGTGCGAGGGCAGCTTTGAAATCGTGGGAAAACTCATAAAAGCAGACGGAGGCAACGGTTACGAAACCGCAGTTATTCCACTTTATAAGGCATTCGGCTGCAATGAATATCTTTCCTATTCCGATTATAAAAAGCAGGCTGATGCCAATGCACAGGCTGCAGGCGCAAACCTGATTCTTCCGTTGCTGACTTATATTGAAAAAATACTGACATCTCCCCTTTCCGACCTTTGCGAAATACTGCCGACACTGGCTTCGTTCATTGTGAATGACGGCTTCGAAAACACCATCAATGCGCTGCTTGCCCCCATCACACAGCTGATGGAAAAGATTGAAAAGATTCCGCTTCTCAATTCTGCAATTGCAGGCAGCAATCTTGAAAACCTCAGCACGGACTTTGCAGGAAATGTTGTGCCTGATCTCAATTCCATGCTGCAGGAATCGGGAATGAATATCACCCTGCCTGAAATTGATTGGGAGCTTCTTGCCTCCTGCGATAATACAGGCAAAACCTTTGTGGTTGTTTTCCGTTGGCTTTGGGAAGCCCTGCAGGGCAGCAAGGACGGCCTTGCAGACATGCTCAAGGATGGCATGGCACAGACGGAAGGCATGGGCGACTTTGACCTTGCCGGCATTTTCGATGAACTTCTGCAGGATGATGCAGACAAGGTGCTGCGTGCACTTGCGTTCATGCTCAGCCCTGACATTGAGCCTGAGGATTCTCACTGGGCATTCGGCACTGTCACAACCACCGCATTTGCATTCACTGCAGATATGCCCCGTGAAAATTACGGCAAAATGATTGACGGCTTTGACAATCTGCTGGCTTCATTGATTGCGGAATCCATGGGATCAACCTCCCTTGAAAATGCTGTCAAAGACGGCCTTTACACCAATGACAACATCACGGCATTGCTGAAAACGATTTATACACTTCTTTCGGGAGAAGAAATTGCAGGTCTTGCATCCGTGCTTGGCATTGAAACCTCCGTTTCAGGTGTACTGAATAAGCTGACAGACGAACAATACAAGGATGCTGTTACATTCCTCAAACGCTTCAGAGCATGGGATGAGCTTCCCGACAACGGTATTTCCTGGGGCTTTGCCGACGGTGACCGAGAAGGCTTTATTACAGCCTGCTGTGCTGTTCTGCGTCCGTTTGAAAATCTGTTTGCATGCTTGCTGGCAGGTCAGGATTATGTGCTGCTTGACAGCATCACCATTTGCGGCGGTAACGGCTACA
>JAZOWJ010000081.1:0-9524 GCA_045659125.1 Acutalibacteraceae bacterium | reverse complement strand
CTTAACCGCTTGACCACCGGGCCGAGTATGAAGGCAGCTGCTTTCTGCTGCTGCCTTGTTTGGTAGCGGCAGTGGGACTTGAACCTACGACACCACGGGTATGAACCGTGTGCTCTAGCCAACTGAGCTATGCCGCCATTTGAATATTGCTCACTTGCAACGCTGATGATTATACACAACTAAAGCGCACTTGTCAAGTGTTTTTTTCAATTTTTTTCATTTTTTGCTGAATAATTTTCAAAAGCAGACTGACTTCGCGCTGCATCCGACAAAATCTGATTACGAAGGGCATCCATGTCATCAAATTTCACTTCCCCGCGCAGATAAGACAGCAGATACACAGGAATATGCTTGCCGTAAAGGTCACCCGAAAAGTTCATAATCCAGGTTTCGCTGCGTTCACTTGTGCCGTTAAAGGTGGGACGAATGCCGATATTGGTTACAGCAGGATAGCGGATACCGTCCACAACGGCAAACGAAGCATACACACCGCTTTTTGGAATCACAAAGCCCTGCGGAAAATACTGATTGATGGTGGGGGTTCCCATGAGTCTTCCGCGTCTGTCACCGCCGACAACCTCAAAATCATAAGAAAACGGACGGGTGAGCATGGCATTGGCCTTTTCAATCTGACCGTCGCGGATGCATGCACGGATGCGTGTTGCGCTGACGGTTTCGTGCTCAAATGTAAATTCAGGGGCAATAAAGCAATCGATGCCGAATTGTGCGGCGATGCGTTTTAAATCCTGCGCTGTCCCGATACCGTTTTTGCCGAAATGAAAATTGAACCCACAGGCAACAAATCCTGCATGCAGCTTATTCACAAGAATCTCACTGACAAAGCACTCGGGGGACATTTCGCAAACAGAAAGGAAATCGAGCACCTCCTCACACATACCAAATGCATTGAGCACCTCATTATGTGTGCGTTGTGTCAGAATACGGTCGGGTGCTGTTCCCTGCAGCACGGCAACGGGATGCGGATCAAAACGAACAAGAAAAGGCTGCATGCCGTTTTCCCTTTGTGCTGCAACAGCAGACAAGACCTGCAGATGTCCTTCATGCAGGCCGTCAAAATTCCCCAGTGCGAGGGCTGTTCTGTTTTCGCAAGAAAAATCAGTCATGCAGATAAACCCTTTTTACAAGTAATAATTCTTTATCATCGGACAATTCGCCGAGACCGATGAATGCATTTTCGTGGTTATAAACACGATACAATCCGTTTTCACCGATACCGCGAACACGCTGCGCAAACAGCTCACCGCCGTTGGAAAAGCGGTTGGCCTGTGCCTCGGTAACATAAGCCGCAGGATACACAGACAGTGCAGCATCCACGGCAATCAAGCCAGCATCAGGATCCTCACGCAGTTCATTGAGGGTACGCGCCTGTGCGATAGTAAAACCGTTGGAAAGTGTTCGCTGCAAAGCAGTCATAACAGCACCGCTTCCCTGCTTCTGACCGATATCAGAAATCAGAGAACGGATGTAGGTGCCTTTTGAGCAGGTGACGGCAATCTCAAACTCATCGCCGTACACTCCTGTGAGTTTCAACTCGGAAATTTCAATTTCGCGTGTTTTGCGCTCGACCTCAATGCCCTTGCGTGCAAGCTCATAAAGCCTTACACCGTTTTGCGAAAGCGCAGAATACATGGGCGGCATCTGCTGCTGCACACCGAAAAAGGACGGCAGAAGCTGCAGCACCTCTTCCCTTGTAACCGTTACATCCGTCTTACTTAACACAGTGCCCGTCACATCGAGGGTATCGGTGGTTTCGCCGAAGCGGAATCTTGCCACATAAGCCTTGGTGGAATCGGGCAGGAAATCAATAAAGCGGGTTGCCTTGCCCAGAGCGACAGGCAGCACGCCCACCGCCATCGGGTCGAGCGTGCCTGTGTGTCCGGTCTTTTTTTCATTGTAAATTTTGCGCAGACGACCTGCGGCAAAGGAAGAGGACATTCCTTCTTCCTTATTGAGAACAACAAAACCGTTCATGGGTAATGGTCCTTTTATAAAAGATTATAGCTGCGCAGGGCGGCTTCAATTTCCTTGAGAAGGTCAGCCGTTGCCCTGCTGACGGTGCCGTAGAGGTCACAGCCTGCGGCAAGCTTGTGACCACCGCCGCCGAAAGCCTGCGCAATGGCAGAAACATCGACGGGCTCGTTGGAACGAAGCGAAACACGGCAAAGACCGTTGTCCTTTTCCTTGATGGTCACACCAACCAGCACACCCTCCACCTGACGGGGAAGCCCTGCTATCATATGGGTTTCACTTTCATCCAGGCCTGTACGTCTGAACATATCCTTGGTGAGCGCCATCACGGCACATTTGCCGTCAAAATGCATACGCAGATTGTTCATGGCAAGCGCTTCAAACTGAATATAGGCCTTGCTTTTGGTTTCAAAAATACGGCGGTTGATGTCCCCGTTGTCAATGCCAAGCCCGACAAGCTCTGCAGCGGTACGTAAACCTTCGGCATTGGTGTTTCCGTAGGGGAAACAGCCGGTATCGGTGGCAAGACCGACATAAAGCTGCTGTGCAGACTGCTCATCGATGGGCACATTCATTTCCTTATACAGCGCATACACAAGCTGTGCTGCGGCTGCAGCCGTTGCATCCAGCAAGGTTTCCTTTGCAAAAAGCGTATTCGAGCCGTGATGGTCGATATTAAGATCCACAAGGTCACTGTACACGGGCTGCAGGGCCTCGCCGAGCAAAACAGCTTCGGCAAGGTCCACTGCAACAACATATTTTTCGTCAAAATCCTCCGGTTCACCTTCGGCGGCAAACAGAAGATTTTCGGGCACCTTGCCGACGAGCTTGTAAGTAACTCGTTTGCCGAGCTTTTTCAGCAGGCGGTAGAGTGCCCACAGGCTGCCTGCAGCATCCCCATCGGGGTTGCGGTGCGTCAGAAGAAGAATCTCATCCATTTCCTGAAGCCGTGTGACGGCTGTTTGCAGATCAATCTTCATCTTCTTCTTCCTTTTTGACAGTCTGATTGAGCTTTCGGAACATTTCAATTCCCTTTTCAACGGAATCATCCGCAATGAATTTCAGATCCGGTGCCTTGCGCAAACGAAGGCGCGCGGAAAGCTCGGTGCGGATATAGCCCTTTGCACCGGTATTGAGTGCATTGACGGCTGTTTTTGCACCTTCAATGCCGTCAAGAGAGCTGATATAGACCTTGCCGAAGGAAAGATCGTGTGCAATTTCAACACGCACAACCGTGAGCATGGTTGCAGTTACACGAGGATCCTTCAATTCGCGAAGAATCGCAGTGATTTCACGGCGGATATCCTCGGCAGAACGGTCTGATTTATAACTCATAACTTAATTTCCTTTCAGATGGTGAAAGATTAGTCGCGGTATTCTTCAATGACATAAGCTTCAAGAATGTCGCCTTCATGAATGTCATTGAACTTGGTAAGACCGATACCGCATTCATAGCCTGCCATAACTTCCTTGGCATCGTTCTTTTCACGCTTCAGAGAAGCAATATCGTCTTCAGCAATAACAATACCGTCACGAACAACACGAACCTTGCAGCTTCTTGTAACCTTGCCGTCCTGCACATAGGAGCCTGCAATGGTACCGACAGAGGAAAGCTTGAAGACACGACGAACGGAAATTCTGCCCATTTCGACATCTCTGTACTTGGGAGCAAGCATACCCTTCATAGCGGCTTCAACGTCTTCGATGCAATCGTAGATAACACGATACATACGCATTTCAACATGGTCGCGTTCTGCATGAGCAACTGCGGTGGGGTCGGGACGAACATGGAAGCCGACGATGATTGCGTTGGATGCAGCGGCAAGCATAACGTCGGATTCGACGATTGCACCGACACCGCCGTGGATAACCTTAACGCGTACCTCGTCATTGGACAGCTTTTCAAGGTTCTGGGTGATTGCTTCCACAGAGCCCTGCACGTCAGCCTTGACAACGATGTTAAGATCCTTCTTTTCGCCGTCGGCGATGGTGGAGAACAGGGTGTCAAGAGTAACTCTCTGAATGGAGCTGAACTGTGCTTCCTTCTGCTTCTGCTTTCTTTCTTCAACGAGCTCACGGGCGAGTCTTTCGTCAGAAACTGCGTCGAACTGGTCACCAGCCTGCGGTGTTTCAGCAAGACCCATGATTTCAACGGGAACAGACGGACCTGCGGTCTTGACCTTTCTGCCCTTGTCGTCGGTCATAACACGGACACGGCCGACAGCGGTACCTGCAACGATGATGTCGCCGGATTTGAGCGTACCGTTCTGCACAAGAAGTGTTGCAACGGGACCCTTGCCCTTGTCAAGTCTTGCTTCAATGACAACACCCTTGGCTGCACGGTTGGGATTGGCCTTGAGCTCACGCATTTCAGCAATGAGAAGAATGGATTCAAGCAGGGTGTCAATGCCCATGCCGGTCTTTGCGGAAACGGGAACACAGATGGTTTCACCGCCCCATTCTTCGGGAACAAGGTTGTATTCGGTCAGCTGCTGCTTGATACGGTCGGGGTTGGCTTCCGGCTTATCCATCTTATTGATGGCAACAATAATGTTGATGTCTGCAGCCTTTGCATGGTTGATAGCTTCGATGGTCTGCGGCATAATACCGTCATCGGTTGCAACAACAAGAACTGCAATATCGGTTGCCATGGCACCACGGGCACGCATTGCGGTAAAGGCAGCATGGCCGGGGGTGTCAAGGAAGGTAATGTCATTACCGTCACAGCTTACACGGTAAGCACCGATGTGCTGTGTGATACCGCCGGATTCGGTGGAGGTGACAGCGGTGTTGCGGATTGCGTCGAGAATACTGGTCTTACCGTGGTCAACGTGACCCATAACGCAAACAACAGGGCTTCTGGTTTCAAGGTTTGCATCCTCGTCTTCACTGTCGTCGATGATGCGGTCCTCGATGGTGACAACGACTTCCTTTTCTACCTTTGCACCCAGCTCGCTTGCAACGATGGATGCGGTGTCGAAGTCGATATTTTCATTGATGCCTGCCATGATGCCGTAGGAGAACAGCTTTTTGATGACTTCTGCAGCGGTCATTTTCAGCTTTGCGGCAAGGTCGCCGACGGTGATTTCCTCACCGACGGTGATGGTCAGAGAGCGCTTGGAGCGTTCATCTGCAATTCTCTTGAGACGTTCAGCCTCGGTTTCGCGGTGATGGGAGCGGGTTCCCTGCTTTTTATTGTACTGCTGGGATTTCTGCTTGATTTTCTGCTTACGGGTATCGGTATCACGCTGTGCGGCACTGCCGGGTGTGATATTTTCGTAGCGCTCGTTGTACTTATCAAGCTCAACCTCACTTGCACGGGTGTTGACGGTTTTGCGTTCACCCTTGGTTCTTGCCTGCATGGGAGCATCCTGGGGCTTATTTTCCTTTTCCTTCTTCTTGAAGGGCTGGTTATTGGCAGGTGCACCGGGACGGTCATTCTGCTTATTGGGCTGCTGTGCAGGTCTGTTGCTCTGCTTGTTTTCGTTGGGCTTGCCTTCGGGCTTGTTGCCCTGCTTTTTTGGCTGTTCAGCCTTTTCGGCAGGCTTTACCTCTTCCTTTTCAGCAGGTGCCTGTGCAGCTTCTGCTGCAGGCTCTTCCTTCTTTTCCTCAACGGGCTTTTTCATTGCGAAGTAAGCATCGAAATTTTCGACACTGTTTTTCTGTGTGAAATAATCAAACAGAATATCAATCTCCCATTCCTCAAGAGCGGTCTGGGACTTTTTCGGTGCATCCGAAAACTTTGTCAAAAGGTCAATGATCACATTGCTTTTGACATTAAAATCTTTAGCGGCTTCATGTACTTTATATTTAACCATTAAGTTGCCTCCTCTTCAAACTGCTTTTTCAGAGCCTTTGCAAATCCGTCATCCGTTACGGCAAGCACGCAAACCTTTTTGCCGATGGAATAAGACAATTCCTGCGAGGTGATCTGCAGAAGGATGATGTCTGCCTGTGTGTTTGCCGCATCGAGCTCCCGTTTGTGACGGGGGGATGCATCTTCTGTCAGCAGGCACATTTTTGCTGTGCCGGTTCTGACGGCTTCTGCAACCGCATCATGCCCGAGTGCAAGTTTTCCTGCTCTGCGGCAAAGGCCGAGATATGAAAGCGTTTTCTGTGTCATCCGTTCAGCTCCGTTTCCAGGCGGTCATAAATCTCGGCAGGGACGGCACATTCAAATGCCTTTTCAAGACGTCTGCCCTTTCTTGCCTTTTGCAGGCACTGCAGATCGGGACAAATATAGGCTCCTCGGCCGTTCATCTTGCCTGATGCGTCGAGATGAATTTCACCTTCGGGTGTACGGACAATGCGCACCAGCTCTTTTTTCGGCTTCATTTCGGCACAGCCGGTGCATTTACGTAAGGGGATCTTCTTTTGTTGCACTGCAAACAACCCCTTTTACAGCTGGATCATCGGCTGATAATCACCGATGTAAGATTTGATATCGATCTTCCAGCCTGTCAGCTTAACTGCAAGACGGGCATTCTGACCCTTGTTGCCGATGGCAAGCGAGAGCTGATTTTCAGGAACAATAACCTGGCAGCTTCTGTTTTCCATGTCCACGACCTCAACGGCAATGACCTCTGCGGGTGCAAGGGCAGCACCGACGAATTCCTTGGGATTTTCGCTGTAGCGGACGATATCGATTTTTTCACCGTGCAGCTCGTTGATGATGCCGTTTACACGGGCACCGCGCTGACCGATGCAGGCACCGACGGGATCCACGTTTTCATCCTTGCTGTAAACAGCAATTTTGGTTCTGGAGCCTGCCTCACGGGAAATGTACTTGTTTTCAACCGTTCCGTCCTCAATTTCGGGAACGCTTGCTTCAAACAGACGCTTGACGAAGTCTGCATGGGTACGGGAGATCATGATCTTGGGACCCTTTTCGGTTTCTCTGACATCGACGATGTAGATTTTGACCATTTCGCCTGCCTTGAAGGATTCACCGGGAATCTGCTCCTTCTTGGGAAGAAGCACATCACCCTTGCCGAGAGCGAGGGTCAGGTCACCGCTCTGGGGATCAACGGAGTTGATTTTTGCAGTAACAATGTCCTGCTTTTTGCTCTGGAACTCTTCGAGAACCTGCTCAACCTCGATTTCGCGGATACCCTGACGGATAACATGCTTAACGGTCTGGGCTGCGATTCTGCCGAGGTCCTTGACCTGCAGCGGAATGCGAAGAACATCACCGACCTTGGCTTCTGCATCATACTGCAGAGCTTCTTCGGGAAGCACATCGATGGAAGGATCTTCAATTTCTTCCACAACATTCTTGATCATGTAAATGTTCATCTTTGCGGTTTCGGGATCGAAGTCACAGAAGATGCCTTCTTTTACACCGAATTCGCGTCTTGCGGCAACAACAATTGCGTTGCAGACCTTTTCAATGAGTTTGTCACCGGGAATGCCCTTTTCTTTTTCAAGCATTCTGATGGCATCAAAAAATTCTTTGTTCATTTTTGTCGCTCAATCCTTTCTGTATAAAAACTTGCATTTAAAAAACCAAATTAAAAGCCGCCGAAGTCATCCAGCTGCACACGGGTATATTCCTTCTTTTCGTAGGTGCGTTCACTGCCGTCTTCGTAGCCGACGGTCAGCGTGCCCTTGTCGTAGCCCTTGAGAACGCCCTTACGAAGCTTTGCACCCGTTTCGTCTGCCTTGGGGAACTTGACCATGATGTCTGCACCCATAAACATTTCAAAATGGAAGTCACGAACAAGCTCGCGCTCAATGCCTGCGGAGCAAACCTGCAGATTGTAGCTCTGATCAATGGGGTCAGCCTCATCAAGAGGTGCATCGATTGCATCGTTCATGGCTACGCAGTCGTCAATACCGACACCGTCTTCCTTGTCAATGATAATGCGCAGATACCAGTTTGCGCCTTCCTTCTGAAAACGCACATCCCACAGCAAAAGTCCGAGCTGCTCGGCAAGCGGCTGTGCAATGTCCCAGACGATGTCAACCGTGTTTCCTTTTTTCTTTTCTGCCAATGTTTCCACCTCCGATATTTTCCCGTATCAACAAAAATGAGCGGGTCGCCCCACTCATTTGTCAATACCTTATTACAATACACAATATAGCACGATTTATACATATTTGTCAAGTGTTTTTTATTATTTAATCATCGGAAAGATCTTTTACAACGGGCACCTTCACGGGCATATCCACAACAAGCTGTGCATTTTCACGCACACCGCCCTCGTCCGTGTAGGACACAAGGGAAATATCAAGATTGATTTCTTCATTGGAAAGCACATGGAAGCAGATGGGATTGGTGTAATAAGAACCAAATGCGGATACCTTTATCAGTATTTTTCCCGGTTCCTGTATGGTTACATCTCTGATCAATTTCGCCTCTTCTGTAAAGTAACAAACAGAATCAGCACATTCCAACACAGCCGGGTCATAGGTAACCTGCAACACACATTCAACAAATTTTTCCGTTTTTGAGTCAACATAAATATACATGTTCATTCCGCAATATTTTTCACGGTCTTGTTGCGTTGTGTAATAACAAGGCGGCAGTGCAACCCTCGCTGTCACAACAGGTTGATTCAGTTTTATGGCGACAAGCAAAGTTACAGCCACAGCACACCCAAGCCCTATGATTATAAAAATCTTCTTTTTATTCAACTACATCACTCCTTTGTGCAACACAAAACTCTTACCGTAAATATTTTACATTTCCTGCCTTTTATTGTCAATTACAAAGCTTTAAGGTTGCTTAATTTTCTATCATTTTCACAAAGAATATCTTGAATTTTCGTTCACTTGTTTTGCTTGTTTTTTATTGCAAATGATGCGGATATATGGTAAAATAAAAGGTAGCGAAAAATAAAGGAGAAAAAAATTATGGTATACACATACAAACCCAAGGGAACCTGCTCGAGAATGATAGAAATTGAAGCAGACGACAATCTTGTGATTCAGAATGTGGAAATCATGGGCGGCTGCAACGGCAACCTCAAGGGCATTGCGGCTCTGCTCAAGGGCATGACCTGCGAGGATGCGGCTGACCGCATGGCAGGCATCAAGTGCGGCTTCAAGCCCACCTCCTGCCCTGATCAGATCAGCATTGCGCTGCGTGAAATGATCAAAAAAGCGGAGGGTTAAAGGATGAAAACCATCGGACTCGTGATTGCAGACGAATACGAATATCTCCCCTTTCTGCGCATGGCCGCCAATTACGGCGAAGTCAAGGAAGGCACATTCAGAACCCGTCCGTGTGCAGAGGTTGTTGTGAATGACAATCGTGTTATTGCCGTGTCCTGCGGCATCGGCAAGGTTGCGGCTGCAACGGCTGCCGCATTCCTGATTGCCGACGAAAAAGCGGATTGCATTTTCAACATCGGTCTTTCGGGTGCCGTATCGGGTCTGCATGAGGGTGAAATTGCCCTCGGCTCGACCTTTGTGGAATGCGATTTTGACCTGACCGCCGTGGGCAGAAAACAGGGAGAAAATCCGTCCAAGCCGTGGTTGCATGTAGCAGACAAGGACCTGCTTGCCAACGTCGAAAAAGTGCTCGGTGTCAA
>JAZOWJ010000080.1:0-4185 GCA_045659125.1 Acutalibacteraceae bacterium | reverse complement strand
TGCAGGTGTTATCGGTATTGTTGCATCCCGTCTTGTGGAGCGCTACGGCAGACCTGCCATTGTCATCACGCAGGAATCCGACGGCACCGCAAAGGGCTCGGGCAGAAGCATCGACGGCTTCTCTCTGTATGAAGCGCTCACCTATGCAGGGGATACACTGCTGCAGTTCGGCGGACATACCCTTGCTGCAGGCTTTTCCGTTGCACCCGAAAGCATTGACAGCTTCCGCCGCAAAATCAACGAATATGCAGCCAAGACAGGGGATGTCTTCCCGTCCGTGACCATCGACTGCCGTTTGAATCCTGCCCACATCAGTGTTGCCATTCTGGATGCCCTGCAGGATCTTGAGCCCTTCGGCGCAGGCAATCCTGCTCCCTTGTTCGGCTTGTTCGGTATGGAAATTGAAAGCATCAAGGGCATGGGCAATAACCGCCATCTGCGCCTTGTTCTTTCCCGTAGCGGTGCACACATCACAGCCGTGCAGTTCGGTGTGTCACCCGATGATTTTGCATATAAAAAAGGCGATCTTGTGGACCTTGCTGTCCGCATTGATAAAAATATATATATGGGCGAAACCCGTGTCAGCATTCAGATTCGTGATATTCGTCCTGCAGGCATTGATGACGATGCGTTGTTTTCATCCCTTGCATTGTTCCGCAGTGTCTGCCGCAATGAGCAAATGAGCGAAGCACAACGCATGCAGGCCTGTCCTGACCGCGCGTTGATTACAAAAATTTATAAATATATCCGTGCTGTCGGAGAATGGAAATTCGACACCGAGGTGCTTTCTGTTCGTGTGAATGAAGCACCGCAGCGAGTCTGTGCCATTGCCGTTGCCCTGCAGGCGCTTGTGCAGGCAGGCATTCTGCAGTGCAGTGACGGTGTTTACACCTGCACGCAAAAAGCAGGAAAATCAGACCTGACCCAAACCGAAATTCTCAGACAGCTCGGTTATACAGAATAAATATTGATTATATTAAGAAAAGGAGAGCAGAAAATGGAAGAAAATGTATTTGCAGGACTTGAAAAACTCATTGAACAATACTATACGCCTGACGAAGCGGCTGTTCTGCGTAAGGCGTATGAGCTTTCCGAATCTGCTCACAGAGGGCAGAAGCGCAAATCGGGTGAGCCTTATATCATTCATCCCATTGCTGTTTCGGAGATTCTCATCGGCTTCGGCATGGATTATCAGTCCATTGCTGCAGCCCTTTTGCACGATGTTGCAGAGGATACTGCCGTTACCATCGCAGAGCTGCGCAAAATGTTCGGTGCCGAAATTTCTACCCTTGTTGACGGTGTCACCAAGCTCGGCAAGGTGCCTCTTGACAAGCACAATCAGTCCGACCGCCAGCCGACCTTTATGAGCCGTGAAAGTGAGCAGGCTGAAAACCTGCGTAAGCTTCTGCTTGCCATGAGCGAGGATATCCGTGTCATCATTATAAAGCTGGCAGACCGTCTGCACAATATGCGCACCATTCAGTTCCAGCCCGAGCAGAAGCGCCGTGATATTTCCCTTGAAACCATCGAAATTTATGCACCCATTGCGCATCGTCTCGGTATCCGTCCCGTCAAGGATGAGCTCGAGGACCTTGCCATTGCCAATCTCGACCCTGTGGCCTATGCCGACATTGAAAAGGCACTGGCAGAGCAGGAGCCGCTTCGCAAGGAATTCCTGGAGGATATCAAGGACCGCGTAAGGGATCGTGTTTCCGAAATTGTTGAAAATCCCGAGGTCAGCGGTCGAATCAAGACCGTACACGGCATTTACCGCAAAATGTACATGCACGGCAAGGAATTTGAAGAAATTTACGACATCTATGCCATTCGTATCATCGTCGATACCGTCGGCGACTGCTACAACTGTCTGGGTGTTATTCACGATATGTTCAAGCCCATTCCGGGCCGCTTCAAGGACTATATTTCCACCCCGAAGCCGAATATGTATCAGTCCCTGCATACAACCCTCATCGGCAAGGAGGGTATTCCCTTTGAAGTGCAGATCCGTACATGGGAAATGCACAAAACTGCCGAATACGGTATTGCCGCACACTGGAAATACAAGCTCGGCTACACCAATTCCTCTCATCAGGCACAGGCCATCGAAAAGGGCTTGGGCTGGGTCACGCACATTCTTGAAGCACAGAATGAATCGGGTGATGCGGCAGATATTGTCACCGCAATCAAGTCCGACATTGTGCGTGAGGAGGTTTATGTTTTCACCCCCAAGGGCGATGTTATGAGCCTGCCTGCAGGCTCCACCGTCATTGACTTTGCTTATGCCATTCACTCGGCTGTCGGTAACAAAATGACCGGTGCCAAGGTTGATAAGCGCATTGTGCCCTTGGATTATACCCTTAAAAACGGCGAAATCGTTGAGGTGCTCACCACCTCGCAGCCCGGCAAGGGGCCGAGCCGTGACTGGCTGAAAATTGTGCGCACGAGTGAAGCACGCAGCAAGATCCGCGCATGGTTTAAAAAAGAACGCAGAGAAGAAAATATCATCGAAGGCCGTCAGGATGTTGAACGCGAAATCCGCCGCAGCAATATCCGTCTGTCCGAAGCACAGGAAATCAAGCTTATGGAGGTCATCTGCGACAAGCAGAAATGTGCCACTCCCGATGATTTCTTTGCAGCCATCGGTTACGGCGGTATCGTATTGTCCAAAATCATGCCCATGATCAAGGACGAAGCCAACAAAATCATCAATGCCGATGCACCCAGGCAGGCCGCACAGGCAAGACCCAAGCGCACTGTCAGCAGTGACGGTGTGGTTGTGGAGGGCATCGATAATTGCCTTGTCAAGCTGTCGCGTTGCTGCAGCCCCATCCCCGGGGACGATATCATTGGCTTTATTACACGAGGCCACGGCATTTCCGTGCACAAGCGTGATTGCACCAATGTGCCGAGTGTTATTTCCCTTGCAAGTGAGCCCGAACGATGGATTGGCGTGTATTGGGGAGCTGATGTCAAAACGGAATTCAATGCATCGCTCATTCTGACCTGTCTTGCAGGAAAAATGCCCATGAGCAAGGTCTTTGATGCACTCGAAAGCCTGCACATCATTGTGCAGAGTGTCAACACCCGTGATACAAAGGACGGCAGAAAGCTCATTTATCTGACCGCCACCGTCAACGGCGTGGAGCATCTGCGCACGGTGATGGCACGGCTTGAAAAGCTCGACGGCATTCTCAGCGTAGACCGCGGAGGTGTATAAAAATGAAGGCAGTTATCCAAAGAGTGTCCGATGCCTGCGTAAAGGTGGACGGACAGACCGTCGGCGAAATCGGGCAGGGCTTTCTTGTGCTACTCGGTGTCATGGACGGAGATACCGAACACGAAGCCGAGGTGCTTGCCTCCAAAACCGCATTGCTGCGTGTTTTTGAGGATGAAAACGGCAAAATGAACCGCAGTGTGCTTGATATCGACGGCGAAATTCTTGTGGTTTCGCAGTTCACCCTTTGTGCGGATGTCCGCAAGGGCAACCGTCCGTCATTTACGCCGTCCGCACCGCCTGCAGAGGCCGACCGTCTGTATGAATATTTCATGCAGCAGCTGAAAGCCCAAGGGGTACGCAAGGTCGAGCACGGCATGTTCGGGGCAGATATGAAGGTGTCACTTCTCAACGACGGCCCCGTAACCATTCTTTTTGATTCGGATACATGGTGTAAAAAATGATTGATATAAAAGTAATCACAAGCAGCTCTATCGGAACCAATATGTATCTTGTAACGGATATTGCCAGCGGTAAGAAATGTGTTGTGGACTGTCCGCCCATCCGTGCAAGACAAATTGAATTTCTCAAGGAGAATGCCCCTGATGGCATTGAATATATTTTGCTGACCCACGGTCATTTTGACCATATTTTAGGTCTTGGTGATATGCTTGAGGGCTTCGGCGGAAAAATCGTTATCCATGAGGCGGATGCAGACTGTCTGCATGACCGCCAAAAGGCACTTTGCCGTTGGGAGCCGAGCAAGGCCTTGTGCTATAATGCCGATATCACCGTAGCCGAGGGCGATGAAATTCACCTTGGTGAAAGTGTTTTCAAGGTTTTGCACACACCCGGTCACACCGTTGGCAGTGTTTGGTATCTTTGCGGAGAAACCCTGTTTTCGGGTGACACGCTCTTCAGGGAAAGCTGCGGTCGTGTGGATTTTGCCGGCGGTGATGGCGTGCAAATGA
>JAZOWJ010000079.1:0-5060 GCA_045659125.1 Acutalibacteraceae bacterium | reverse complement strand
GAGCGAAGCGGAACAAGCGACAGCTTCCGCAATATTTGCAACGCAAATATATCACACGCGAAGCGTATATCACCACACCACAGGTGTGATATCATTCGCCCCATCGGGGCGTATATCATTTTATGGTTTATGCAATAAACCATAATTTATTTATCTTTTTCCGTTGTAATAATCGTCAATCAGCTTCTGCTTGCAGTCCCACAGCTTCTGCGAGAGGTCCACATAGTAATTGTGCGGATATTCAAAACGCACAACCTCTTCCCACAGCGAGTCGATCTGCTCCATGCAATAGGCACGGATCTCTTCGGGGGATTTCTTCTTGTGCACGTCCTTGCCGTCAACAAAGTAGGGAACAAGCAGCTTTCTTGCCACAAATCCGCTGACGGTTTTGCGCTTCCATACATAATCGGGGTCAAACAGCTCATACTCCTTGCAGGAGCTGATGTCCTCGTCCTCCATGGTCAGCAGGTCTGCAATGGCCTTGCCTGTTTCGTTGTCGAACAGTCGCCACAGCAGCTTCGGGCAGGGGGTGGAAATTTTGGCAACATTTTCCGAAATCTTGATTTTCGGCTCTGTCTTGCCGTCCTTTTCGATGGCACAAAGCGAGAAGATACCGCCCATCACGGGAGCCTGTGCGGCGGTCAGCAGACGCTTGCCTGCAAGGAAGGCATCCACCCTTGCGCCGTTTTGCAGCATATCGCGGATGATGTATTCATCCAACGAGTTGGAGGCATAAATATTGCAATCGGGGTAGCCTGCTTCGTTGAGAACACGGCGGATTTTTTTAGAAAGATACGCAAGGTCGCCCGATTCAATCCGCACACCCTTGGGGCGCTTGCCCATGGGGGCAAGAATTTCGTCGAACACGGCAATGGCATTCGGCAGGCCGCTGTCGATGCAGTCGTAGGTGTCAATCAGCAGCACGCAGTCATCGGGATAGCGCTTTGCAAATGCCGCAAAGGCATCCTTTTCGCTGTCAAACAGCTGCACCCATGTCGGACTCATGGAGGTGAATGCAGGAATGTCATGACGGAACGATGCATCCACATTGGAGGTTGCGGTGAAGCCTGCAATGTAAGCGGCTCTCGCACCGCTGGCGGCAGCATCCGCACCGTGTGCCTTGCGAAGACCGAATTCAATGACCTCTCTGCCCTGTGCGGAACGAACAAGGCGGTTGGCCTTGGTTGCCACAAGGGTCTGATGGTTCAGGCTCAGAAGTAAAATCGTTTCAAGCATCTGCGCCTGAATAACAGGACCGCGGATTTTTACCACGGGTTCATTGGCAAACACGGGCGTTCCCTCGGGCACCGCCCAGATATCGCACGAAAAATTGAAATCACGAAGATAGGCAATGAATGCATCGTCAAGCCCTTTTTTCTGCAAAAAGGCAAGCTCCTCCTCGGAAAAATGCAGGTTCGAGAGCTTTTCGCAAACGCTTTCAATGCCTGCGGCAATGAAGAAGCCGCCCAATTCCTTTGCAGGACGGAAATAAACGTCGAACCACGCAATTGTTTCGTCAATGCCCTCGGCCAAAAAACCGTTGGCTTGTGCAAGCTCATAAAAATCAAAAAGAAAATCACAGAAATTGTTATCAGCCATAGCAATTTTCCTCCTTTTCATATATTTATATCATAGCACACACGCACACATAATACAAACATTTTTTAAATTTTTGTTGTTTGTAAACAAATTGAACAAAGTGTCACCAAAAGATAAAAATTGAATAAATTTGTCTTGACGGATACAATTTTGTGTGCTATGATGAAGCCGTGTTAACAATTCGTACATAATTTCAAAGAGGGTAATAACCATGAGAATCAGAGAACAGGCACTCGGAAACAGAAATATTGTCGGTGCAAGAATTGAGCAGCGCCGCAAGGAAATCGGTATGAAGCAGAAGGAGCTGCTCGAAAAGCTGCAGCAGAACGGAGTGGACCTTAACGCATCGGGTCTTTCCAAGATGGAAGGGCAGATCCGCAGTGTGCTCGACTATGAGCTTGTAGCCCTTGCAAAGGTCCTGGATGTTTCCGTTTTGTGGCTTCTCGGAATTGATGAATGACAGGTTGCTTTTTTTGGAAAAGAATGATATAATAATTACCGTCGGATTTTGTCGCAAAAAGGTCCGACGGCATTTTCTTTTTTATTGAGGTGGTAACATGCTGAAGGATAATATTCGTTATGCCCGCATCAACTGCGGTTATACGCAACAGCAGCTTGCAGATTATCTCGGCATCAAGCGTTCTTCATATGCTTATTACGAAACAGGACACACCCCTGTCCCTTCAGAGCTTCTGCCGATGCTCAGTATTGCCTTCGGTGTTTCAACGGAATGGCTGATGACGGCGGAAATCAGCTTTGAAAGCGGTGATGATATTCTGCCGTGTGTGGCCGATTCACGACTGCCCGGTCTTGCCAAGCTGACCGAGGAAGAACGCAAGCTGCTTCTTATGCTGCGAAAATACAATATGACTGCTGAAATCACACAGCAGGTGCGTGAAATGACAGGAGAGAAAAGTGCCGATGAATAAAAAGCAAATTGCCGTCATCGGCGGCGGTGCAGCAGGCCTTTGTGCTGCTATTGAGGCTGCACGCACGGTAAAAGGGAAGGCAGAGGTCACCGTTTTTGAGTCCTTGGGGCGATGCGGTAAAAAAATTCTTGCCACAGGCAACGGCCGCTGCAATCTTGCCAACACAGATACGGATTTTTCCCATTATCACGGCGATGTATCTGCGGTGGAGGCTGTGTTTGCAAAGTATTCTCTGCAATCCGCACTGGATTTCTTCAGGGAATTGGGTCTTTTTATGCGTGCAGACGGTGCAGGACGCATTTATCCGTTGAGCAATCAGGCATCTGCCGTGCTGGATGCACTGCGCTTTGAGCTTGACCGCCTGCAGATTCAGGTGAAAACCGAGCAGAAAATAACCGAAATCAAAAAACAAAACGGCAGGTGGCTGCTGAACGGCAGCTTTGCTGCGGACTGCGTTGTGCTTGCCTGCGGCGGTAAGGCCGCACCCGTGCACGGCTCGGACGGCACGGGCTATGTGCTTGCAAAGCAGTTGGGCGTGGCAGTTGAGAAACCGCTTCCTGCATTGACCGCATTGGTTGCGGATCAGTTTACAAAAGCCCTCAAGGGTATTCGTGCCGAGGGCAGCATCACTGTCAAATGTGCGGGCAAGGTGCTTGCGCAAAGTGCAGGCGAAATTCAATATACCGATTACGGCATTTCGGGAATTCCTGCCATGCAGGTGTCGGGGGCGGTATCGCGTTATCTTGCAAAAAATGAAAAATCCCCGTGTCAGATCTTTGTGGACCGTGCGCCGAGTGTTTCCGCAGAGGAGCTCACGGCATTTATTGAACGCATGAAAAAGGATCGTCCGAATCTGCTGTGCGAGGATCTGCTGACCGGCATCATGCCCAAAAGACTCGGCATTACGGTGCTGACAGAGTGCTCTCTGCAGCCGCAGAAGCCGTTGACTGCAATGAACGCAGGTGTGATTCCGACCCTTGTTTCGGCAATCAAAAACAAAAAATATAAAATCAATTCCGTGTGCGGCTTTGCCGATGCACAGGTCACGGCAGGCGGTATTCCTGCTTCGGAGTTCAACACGCAAACATTGCAGCTGCATAATGCAGAGGGTGTGTTTGTGTGCGGTGAGCTGGTCAATGTGGACGGTGACTGCGGCGGATATAATTTATTGTGGGCATGGAACAGCGGCCGTCTTGCGGGCGCAAATGCCGCTGAAAGGTGCTTATGTTAAGAGTTAATGAAATTATTGTACCGCTCGGTACAAACGAAAACGAAATCAAAAAGGAAGCAGCACGGCTGTTGGGTGTATCTGCTTCGTCTTTTACTTTTTTTGAAATTGCCCGTGAGGCAATTGACTCACGTAAAAAGAACAATATCCGCATGGTTTATTCCGTGCATGTTGAATTGGATGGGGACGAACAGCGCATTGCCGACCGTTTTCCGCAGAACAAGGTCAATCTTTGTGAGCGTTATCGGTATGAAATGCCCGAAAACAAGCGCACAAGCCCCCTTCGCCCTGTTGTGGTCGGCTTTGGTCCTGCAGGTATGTTTGCAGGACTTATGCTTGCTCGTGCAGGTCTGCAGCCGTTGATTCTTGAACGCGGCAATGATGTGGACACCCGTACCGCGGACGTACATAAATTCTGGACACAGCGCACACTGAACACGCAATCCAATGTGCAGTTCGGAGAAGGCGGAGCAGGCACCTTTTCGGACGGCAAGCTGACAACGGGCATCAAGGACAGCCGTGTGCGTGAGGTGTTTGAGGTATTGTGTCAGTTCGGTGCACCTGCCGAAATTGCTTATTCCGCAAGACCGCATATCGGAACGGACAGGCTCGGCGAGGTGGTCAAGAATATCCGCAAGGAAATTATCCGCCTCGGCGGTGAGGTACGCTTCGGTTGTCGCCTGACCGATATTATCGTTGCAAATTCCTTTATTCACGGTATTCGCTATATCAACGAAGCAGGCAATGAAATCGACATGGAGGCCGACTGTGTGGTGCTTTGCATCGGTCATTCTGCAAGAGATACGGTGGAAATGCTGTATCGCAGAGGTCTTAAAATGGAGAAAAAGCCGTTTTCGGTCGGTGTGCGAATCGAGCATCCGCAGGAAATGATCAACCGTGCGCAATACGGTAATGAATGGAACAATCCCTTGCTGGGTGCTGCAGACTATAAATTGAGCAATCACCCCCTGCACGGCAGAGGCGGCTATACCTTTTGCATGTGCCCCGGCGGCACGGTCGTGTGTGCTTCTTCGGAAGAAGAAATGGTGGGTGTCAACGGCATGAGTGGATATGCCCGTGGCGGCAGAAATGCAAACTCTGCTATTCTCATCGGTCTTGAGCCCGAATATTTTGAGGACGAACATCCGTTGGCAGGTATGGCATTTCAGCGCGAGATTGAACGCAGGGCATTTTTGCACGGCGGTAAAAACTACACTGCTCCTGCACAGACCGTCGGTGATTTTCTCAAGGAAAAGCCGAGCAAAAAAGGCGGTGCGGTCATTCCGACCTGTCCGACGGGTGAA
>JAZOWJ010000078.1:0-3688 GCA_045659125.1 Acutalibacteraceae bacterium | reverse complement strand
GCTCAGCTTGGTGGGATCAAGCTCATATCCGAAGGTGCCCCACAGTGCAACGGCCCCCTTGGTGTCATAACCGGTTCTGCGGCAAGCGGAAACGTGTGCACCCATGGTGGACGCAGGGTAGCAAAGGGAAGTGCCGAACTGAATGGAAAGTCTTTCTATGGGGTCAGTGTTATCGCTGGTCCAGATCTGCGGAGAATAATACAGCATACCGGGGTCAAAACGTCCGCCACCGCCCGAGCAGTTTTCAAGAAGCATTTCAGGGAAATCACGGGTCAGTCTGTCCATGATTTCATATGTACCCATCACAAAACGATGGAAGAATTCCTTTTGTCTTTCAGCAGGAAGCAGTGCGCTGCCGGCTTCTGTGATGTTGCGGTTGAAGTCCCACTTCAGATAATCGATTTTTGTGGAGGACAGTACATCATACATCTGCTGATAAATGGCATCTCTGACATCTTTTCTTGAGAAGTCGATTACATACTGCTGTCTGCCGACAGAGCGCTCTCTGCCTGCAACATGGATGCACCAATCGGGATGTGCTCTGTAAAGATCAGAATCGGGAGAAATCATTTCAGGCTCATACCAGATACCGAACTTCAGTCCCAACGCATTGACACGCCTGACAAGGCTGTCAAGGCCGCCCTTGAGCTTGTCGGTGTTGACATACCAATCCCCGAGAGATGAGGTGTCGTCATTTCTCTTGCCGAACCAACCATCATCCATAACAAGCATTTCAATTCCGAGCTCCTTTGCTTTTTCGGCAAAGGAAACAAGCTTGTCATCGTCGAAGCTGAAATAAGCAGCTTCCCAGCTGTTAATGAGCAGGGGACGCTTCTTTTCCTTCCATTCACCGCGGATGAGGTGCTTGTTGTAAAGCTTGTGGAAGGTTCTGCTCATTCCTCCGAGACCTTCTTCGGAGAATACCATGACCGCTTCGGGGGTGCAGAATTCTTCACCCGCTTCAAGATGCCAGCCGAAGGAGGAGGGGTTGATGCCCATGATCACTCTTGTTCCGCAGTTGGAATCTACTTCTGCCTCTGCAAGGAAGTTGCAGGAATAAACAAGATTAAAACCGTATGCATTGCCGCTGTCCTCGGTTGCAGTGTTTTCGCAAAGCGCAATGAACGGATTCTGCTGATGGCTCGAGGAGCCGCGCTTGCTTGCAACACCCTGAATGCCGTGTGCAAGGGCTCTGCGTTCAACGGTGCGCTCCTTGTTGTGTCTGCCGTAAAGCGAAATGAGGTCATAATTCATTTCGGGCAAATCAAGGCAAAGGCTCATGCTGCGTTCAATATCCATTGCAGAATCGGAGGTGTTTTTGATAACGGCCCAACGTGTCATTGCACTCAGCTTTTCAAAAACAGTGTAATACAGTGTTACCTCTGCACCGCTGACCTTGTCAAGGGTTTTGATTGCAAGTGTTTGTGCTTCGCAATCGCAATTTGTGTAGAGTGCAGGCAGACCGGGAAGAGCAGGCTTTCCGTTGATGATTTCATGAGATACATAACGGATATCCGTTGAATTGCAGCCGGTTTTGTCCTTGATCTGCAATGCGGAAATTCTGAAATCACCGCAGCCGTTGCAGCCGTATTCCATCGGCCATGTGTCGGCAGAGAAATCGCAGAACGGAATTTTTTCATTGCCTGCGCTGAAGGATGCGTATGTTGAACGCGAACGAAGTGCATTCAGGTTTGTGTCGGGTATTTTTGCACCATAATACAAGTGCAGAAGATAATTTTCTTCAAAAATCTCAATGAGATAGCTTGAAGAAGCTGTGTCAAGCTTAAAAATTCTGTTTTCGCTGTCAAAAAGAATAGCCATAATACACCTCTTATTTAATTTTTATGATATAGTTTTCTTTACGCGGTTTTGTTTCAGGAATTACGGCAGGTACACCGAGAATGCAATGACCGATACCTTCGTAATCGTCGGAGATTCCCCATGCCTTTTTGAGCTCTTTTCCTTCTTCGGTTTCAAATTCTTCACGGGCTCTGTGAATCCAGCAGGCGCCGAGGCCGACAGCATGTGCCGCATTGCACAGATTGCCGATGACAAGCGAGCCGTCTTCGCGGTAAGTGCGCACAGTTTTATCTGCAAAAACAACAATCACCGTCGGAGCACCGTAAAACGGGTCAGCGTCGGGATCGCCGAGCACTGCTGCATTCATTTTTCTTAATTTTTCAATGGTTGCCCTGTTCTGCACCGCAACAATCAAGGGTGACTGTCTGTTCATGCCTGTCGGTGCAAAGGTACCTGCCTGCAGAACAATGTCCAGCAGCTCTTCGGCAACTTGCTCTTCTTTGAACTGACGAACACTTCTGCGTTGCAGTAAATCGAGAATTGTCTGATTCATTTTTAACCTCCTGTTTAAAAAGAGTTTAATTATTTTCAGTATAACAAGAATGCGGACGGATTGCAATTGATTTTTAAGGAAAAATAAGGTATAATACCTTTTAATATTCGCAAAGGACCGCAAAGGAGTGATTTTTAGTGTTCGGATATGTTGTTGCAAACAATGAAAAGCTTTCTGAAGAACAGCTGTCGCGTTATCGTGCACTTTACTGCGGTCTGTGTCGTAAAATCGGTGAACGTCACGGCAGTGCCGCAAGAATCGCCCTGACCTATGACCTTGTGTTTTTGTTGATTGTTCTGTCGTCTGTCTATGAAGGAGAAACTCTGCAGCAAAGCACTGAGCCCTGCATTGCACATCCTGTCAAAAAACGCGAGTATATAACAGATACCTTTACCGATTATGCAGCGGATATGAATATTGCATTGGCTTACTATAATTTTCTGGATGACTGGCAGGATGACCGCAGTGTAAAATCACGTATGCAGGCGCAGCTTTTGGGCAAAGGGCTGCAATTGAGCCGTCACTTGTATCCGCGTCAGCTTGCTTCAATCGAGCAATGCTTGCACGACTTGCACATAGCTGAAAAAAATGATGAATCTGATCCCGATATTCCGGCCAATATTTTTGGTACATTGTTAGGTGAGCTGTTTCGATTTGAAGAAACCGATCTGGGTGAAAAATTATATGATTTCGGCTGTGCGCTCGGCAGATTCATTTATCTTACGGATGCCTTTGTCGATTTGAAAAAAGATATAAAGCACCAAAAATACAATCCGCTTGTCCGCTACAGCAGGGAACAAATTCTGCCGATGCTGCAGCTGCAGATGGTTCAATGCACGCAGCTGTTTGATGCATTGCCCGTTGAAAAGGATAAAGATTTGTGTGAGAACATTCTTTATTCCGGTGTGTGGACAAAAATCGAAATCATGAAGCAACAGGAGGCGAAAATGCGGCATGGATGATCCTTATAAAATCCTCGGTGTGTCACCGGGGGCATCAGAAGAAGAAGTAACAAAGGCTTATCGCAAGCTTGCAAAAAAGTATCATCCTGACCTGAATCCGGGGGATGAGTCGGCAGCACGGAAAATGAGTGAAATCAATGCCGCTTACGATAAGATAAAAAACGGCTATGACCCTGCTGAGGATACGGGTTCAGCGTATCAGAACCCTTACGGCAGAGGGGACACGGGCAATTCCTACGGCGGTACAAGATGGTATACTTATACTTATTCGGGAAATGCACAAGGCGGCGATGATAAGGCGCGTATGGATTCTGTCAGAGTGCTTATAAATAACGGCAGCTTCCGTCAGGCGTTATCGATTCTTGCCACTGTA
>JAZOWJ010000077.1:0-4094 GCA_045659125.1 Acutalibacteraceae bacterium | reverse complement strand
AGGCGGTCCGGGTGCTGTTTTGTGGATGTGTGTGAGTGCACTGCTCGGTGAAGCCACTGCGTATGCGGAAAATTATCTCGGTGTTGTTTTTCGTGATTGCTCGGTTGACGGCAAGCTGCACGGCGGAGCGATGTATACCCTCAAAAACGGCCTGAACGGTATTTTTTCTGCAAGGACTGCCAACGCAGCAGGAGAGCTGTATGCGGTTTTGTGTCTTATGTGCTCGTTTGGTATGGGCAATGCCGTGCAGGTCAATGCGGCAGCAAATGCACTGGGCGGTGCGTTTGGTGTGCCTGTGTTTGTGACAGGTGCGGTATGTGCGGCTTGCGTGGGAATACTGCTGTATAAGGGCAGAGGGGCTGTTGCAAGGCTGACCTCGGTTCTTGTGCCCGTTGGCTGTATCGTCTTTTTTGCCATGTGCGCAGGGGTGCTTGTTGCGCAATACAGGGTCTTGCCGTCGGTATGCAGGCTCATTTTGCGTTCAGCCTTCGGCTTTCGCAGTGCTGCGGCAGGCTTTTCGGCAAATATGCTGCGTGCTTGCCTTTCGGTCGGCGTACGCAGGGGGATTTTTTCAAACGAAGCAGGGCTTGGCACCTCCGTGGCCGCCCATGCAGCGGCAGACGATACAACTCCGCATGAGCAGGGGCTTCGCAGTATGGCAGAGGTGTTTCTGGATACCGTTGTCATGTGCACTATGACTGCGGTGTGTGTGCTTTGTGTTCCGCAGGCTGTGCTTCTTGCGCCCGAAAATATGCTTGTGTTTGCCTTACAAAGTCAGTTCGGCGCATGGGCAGGAAAAATCGTTGCCGTTGCGCTGACCATTTTTGCGTTTTCCACTCTTTTGGGTTGGAGCTTTTTCGGACGCGAAAGCTGCAATTATGTGTTCGGCAAAAGGGGAGAGCTTCCGTTTGCGGTGCTGTTCAGCATGGCAGCTTTTGCAGGGAGCGGTGCTTCATTTTCACTCGTTTGGGAGCTGTCGGATATCATCAATGCCTTGCTTGCATTTCCGAATATAATGAGTCTGTTTTTGTTGTCGAAGCATATACAATTACCGAAAATAAAGCAAAACAGATGTTTTGTTGTTGACAAGTTAAAAAAAAGGGGCTAAAATACTTTTCAATATCATTTTGAAAAGAGGAAAAACATGCGTACCAAGCAATTCAAAGCAGAGTCCAAAAAACTGCTGGACATGATGATCAATTCCATCTATACCAATAAGGAAATCTTCCTGCGTGAGCTCATTTCCAATGCAAGCGACGCAGTTGACAAGCTGTATTTCCGTTCTCTGACGGACGACAGCATCGGGCTGAACCGTGCAGATTTCTGCATCCGTCTTTCTGCTGACATTGGCAATCGCACCCTTACCATCAGCGATAACGGCATCGGCATGACCGCAGAGGAGCTCGAAACCAACCTCGGCACCATCGCAAAGAGCGGTTCGCTTGACTTTAAGAATAATAATGAAAAGAATGAAGAAATTGATGTGATCGGTCAGTTCGGTGTCGGCTTTTATTCCGCCTTTATGGTTGCCGACAAGGTGACCGTTATCAGCCGTGCTTTCGGTGAAGAATCAGCCAACCGTTGGGAATCCAAGGGAGCAGAGGGCTATACCATTGCGCCTTGCGAAAAAACACAGGTCGGTACTGATATCATTCTTCACATCAAGGCAGACACTGAAGAAGAAAAATACGGTGAGTTCCTGGATTCTTACCGCCTGTCCTCTCTCGTTAAAAAGTATTCCGATTATATCCGCTATCCCGTCAAAATGTTCTTCAACACCCGTAAAAAGGTGGAGGGCAGCGAGGATGAATATGAGGATGTTGTTGAGGACCGCACACTCAACAGCATGATTCCGCTGTGGAAGAAGAACAAGAGCGAAATCACGGACGAGGAATACAATCAGTTCTACAAGGACAAGTTCTATGACTACGAAAATCCGCTGAAGGTCATTCACACCAAGACCGAGGGTCAGGCAACCTACAACTCCCTGCTGTATATCCCTGCACATGCTCCGTTTGATTATTATTCCAAGGATTTTGAAAAGGGGCTTGCACTTTACTCCAAGGGTGTGCTCATCACCGAAAAATGCAGCGACCTGCTGCCTGACTATTTCAGCTTCGTCAAGGGTCTTGTTGACAGCGAGGATCTGTCCCTGAACATCTCCCGCGAAACCCTGCAGCAGGATTATCAGCTTCGCCTGATTGCAAAAACGGTTGAAAAGAAAATCAAGACCGAGCTTACCAAAATGCTCAACAATGACCGCGAAACCTACGAAAAATTCTTTGAAGCATTCGGCACACAGCTTAAATTTGGTGTCTACAGCGAATACGGCAGACACAAGGATGCAGTTGCCGACCTGCTGCTGTTCAAGTCCTCCTTTGAAGACAAGTTCACAACGGTCGAAGAATATATTTCCCGTATGCCCGAAGAGCAGAAGGCCATCTACTATGCCGCAGGTGAAACGGTTGATAAAATCAATATGCTTCCGCAGGCAGATGCCGTCAAGGCCAAGGGCTATGAGCTGCTTTATTTCACCGACTATGTGGATCAATTTGCCATCCAGATGTTGCGCGAGGTTGACGTCAACGAATTTGTGAACATCTGCGCCGAAAATGCCGATTTCGGCACCGATGAAGAAAAGGAATCCGTCAAGGCCAAGAACGAAGAATGCAAGGATATGCTTGACTTCATGGCGGAAAGCCTCGGCGATGATGTCACTGCTGTCCGCTTCACCGAAAACCTCGGCAATCATCCCGTTTGCCTTGTCAGCGAGGGCGGTCTTTCCTCTGAAATGGAAAGAGTGCTCAATGCCATGCCCGGTGCAGCCGGTGTCAAGGCTTCTCTTGTGCTCGAAATCAATGCAAACCATGCCATTGCAGATAAGCTCACCGATTTGTTTGCAAATGACCGCGAAACACTCGACAAGTATGCAAAGCTGCTTAACGCACAGGCAAGACTCATCGGCGGCATGAGTATCGAAAATCCTGCAGAATTCAGCTCCCTTATTTGTGAGCTGATGCTGTAAAAATCCAAAGGACTGCACACTGTTTGCAGTCCTTTTTTGCTGCTGTGAATTTTGCATTGACAGTGTGAATTTGATTATGGTATATTATAGAAAAAGAATAAAGGAGTTTTGTCTATGGGTAAATTGGCTTATCGCCAGCAGGAAGCATGGAACACCTTTGTGCGAATTCTGAAAGAGGCCTTCGGCGGTAATTTCAAAAGATTTGCAGTGCTCGGGCTTGTGCTTGCAGAGGCCATCGGCTGCATCGTTTTTGACACCCCGATGACACCTGTCGGACAGGAGCTGGATCTGACAGGCTACAGCCTTGTGTTTGAAGAGGAGTTTGAGGGTGACACACTCAACACCGATCAGGTGCACATCCGCAGAGAGGGTGCAACCCGCGGCGGTTATGAAAGTGCAAGTCAGGTTTCGCTTCGTGACGGCAATCTCATCATCACAGGTGAATACCTTGAGGACGGCAAATTCGGTCCCGGCTGGTATGCTGCCGAGGTGATTCTCAATGAGCAGTATAAGCAGGGATATTTTGAATGCCGTTGCATCTGCAATGCAGATCCTGCCTTGTGGAGTGCATTCTGGATTCAGGCAGACCACCCCTATGATGCGGCATATTCGCAGGGCGGTGTCGGCGGTGCTGAGCTGGATATCATGGAATCCAAATACGAAAACCGCTTCAATACCTACATCACCAATGCCATTCACTGCGCAGGTGTGGACGGTGTGCAGGAGGGCTTCCAGTCCCGTCTGCTCGGCTGCTTCAAGGGCAACAATGTCTGTGAGGAATACAATACCTACGGTCTTGAATGGACAGAGGATGAATACATTTTCTATGTCAACGGTGTGGAAACCTGCCGTTCAACCTTCGGCAACGGTGTTTCGCAGGTTGCAGAGGATGTCATTCTCAGCCTTTGCATGGCAGACGCAGAAAGCCTTGCAGAGCTCGACAAGGAAACGTATCACACGGAATTCATTGTTGATTATGTCAGAATTTATCAGAAATAATTTAATTTAAGGAGTGTATATTATGGGTTCTCTCGCATATCGTCAGCAGGCTGCATGGGATCGCGTTGTG
>JAZOWJ010000076.1:0-4746 GCA_045659125.1 Acutalibacteraceae bacterium | reverse complement strand
CTGCATGCCACCGACACAGGTGTACCTCCCTACAGCATAACGGTTTTCAGAAATCAGTTCACAAACTGCAATGCAACCGATTACCTGATGCGTCTTATCAGAAACTCTCTGATGCCCTTTGTGGAGCAGATTCGTGAAACCGACAGCATTATCAAATTCATCGAGCAGATGATGGAAATTGACCTGGAAGCAACCCTTGATGAGCTGCTGAAGGGCGGCATCGTGTTTGCCGATTTTGAGTTGTTTACAGCAAAGAATATCATGCGCTTCCTGCGTGATCTGGATATTCAGCTCTGCAAGCTGCTCCTGGTGGATCCCGAAAAGACCTTTGACGAGGTCATTGAGCCTGCCATTGTGAAGCTTTTGAGCCTGCAGATGAGCGAGGTGCCCTGCACAAAGTTCATCAACACCATTGGCTTCGGCTCCACAGAGCATGGCGGTACCCTTGCCGACCTGTTCATGAGCGTTTTGTATTACATGTATGAAGGTAATGAAGACATCAGCGACGATGCATTTATGCAGGACGCACTGGCAAACATGAAGTCAGGCGAAATCATCACCCCATTCGTGGAAGCCATCATCGATGCAATTGTTTATGATGTTGTGGCTGATACCCTGCTTGCAAACCTTGATGTCAACCTGACCAAGCTGTTTGCAGGAACCGACATCGATATCATCCCCGAATTTGACACCCTCAACTCGCTGTACTATATTATTATTGCCCTTGTGGACGCAGGTGTGTTTGACTACCTGACAGGCGACAAGGAAGCCACCTTTGAGAATGTCATGCGTTCCCTGTTTGATGCACTTCTGCTGATGCTCAACGGCGAGCCAGACACCTCTTACATGCATCTGCTTGAAATCGTTCTGGACCTTGCCAACCTGAAATACGGATCCACGGTCGAAGAGGTCATCGGCTACCTGCTCGACGAATATGTGCTTGCAGACAGCATGCTCGACGGCATCGGCGGTGTCATGTATACGGTTGTTGATTCCTTCTGCTATGACGAGGACCGTGACAACAATGTGACCTATGTTTATGACGGTCCCATCGAAATCACTCCCACGCAGGATGAAATGCAGATTCCATCGCTGATTTCCGTCACCTACGGCGATGATTCCTCCTCAGCATTCAACATCAGCTGGTACACAAAATACAGTGTTTCCGGTACAGATATTGAGCTTTACAAGGCAGACAGCGAGCCTGTTTTCAAGGGCAAATACAGCGTTCCCGACGGCATCGGCATCAAAGCCGCAACCACCGAGGAGGTTCGCACCTTCAACGGTGTTGACGTTGGTGTGATCGGCGTTATGCCCAAGGACCGCGATGTTTACCGCCACACGATTCAGCTTACAAATCTCGAGCCCGACACCACCTATTATTACCGCATCGGCGATGCCAAGCTCGGCTACTGGAGCGAAACAGGCACACTGACAACCGCCGCAGGTGATGATTCCGCATTCACCTTCTTCCATTTCACCGACACACAGTCCGTGATTGAGGAGCAGTATAACGTCTGGGGTGAAGTGCTGAACGATGCACTGGAAATTTATCCCGATGCACAATTCATTGCCCACACAGGTGATTTCGTTGACCACGGCGACAACTTCCTGCAGTGGAAATGGGGGCTCAATGCCGCCTCCGACAATCTCATCAATATGCCCCTGATGCCGACAGCAGGTAATCACGAAGCCTACGGCACCTACGCAATTGACAATTACTTCTCCCTTTCCGACGGCAATATTGCCCTTCCGCAGTATACTGACACAGGTGTTTATTATTCCTATGACTACAACAATGCACACTTCATCGTGCTGAACACAAACGATGAAAACGACGATGGTGCACTCTCCGACAAGCAGGTACAATGGCTGCAGAAGGATGTTGCCGAAACCGAAGCAGACTGGATTATTCTGCAGATGCACAAGGCCATCTTCTCACAGGGCACGCATTACGGAGACAGCGATGTTGTTGCACTGCGTGACCAGCTGCTGAAGCTGATGCTCGAATTGGATATTGACCTTGTTCTTTCGGGCCATGACCATGTTTACCTGCGCACCGTTCCGCTTGACCATTACGGTGCAAGCCCTGAAGCCGAAACGGTCAATGTTATCGGCAAGGACGGCATTGAATATACCGCAAGCGTTGACACGGAAGGAACGGTCTTCATTTGCGGCGGCAGCAGCGGTGTTAAGAGCTACACACCTGCTGAATTCGGCGCCACGAGTGAATACTTCCCCGACAGCTATTACGCATACCCGACAAACAACGAGGAGCAGATTGAAGGCTCCATGTTCTCTGCCATCACAATCGACGGCACAACACTGACCTTTGCCGCTTACGCCTATGACGAAAACGGCGAGCCGTATGTCTGCGACAAGACGGCACTGCAAAAAACTAAAATCGTTTACATGTCGGGCGATGCCGATGCTGACGGCACATTTGAAGCCAGCGACGCAAGAACCGCACTTCGTCTTTCGGTCGGCCTTGATTGGGCAACCGTGTCTGACCTGACACTGCTTGCTGCAGACTTCAACAACGACGGTCAGCTTCTTGCAGACGACGCAAGAAGAATTCTTCGTTGCAGTGTCGGCCTTGAAGACCTTGCACTGGTTGAGGTAAGAAGCATCTTCAAGGGCGAGCTTGACAGCCGCTACGAATAAGCACAATATATATAATGTAATTTATATATATAGGAACAGCCCCGTGCAAGCGGGGCTGTCAGACTGTCGATAAAGTCCCAAGAGCATATATGCAGACAAATAAAAAACATAATAGAAAAATGTCAGACACATCGAATGTCTGACATTTTTTGCATATATTTACCCTTTTTTCACCCTCTCGGAGTACCTTTGTACGCCTTCGGGGTGAAGAAAAGGGTATCTTGCAACCTTCTCGGCAGTCTCCCTGCTTGTCGAAAATTGTTTTTCGACAAGCAGACAGCCCCGACAAGCGGGGCTGTTTTTTTGCAGTGAATGATTTTTTTCAGTTTTGCCGACAAGCCATCTTTTATTCGTCCTCGCCGTCTCGTCCCATAACCTCCAACGGGTCAGCTATGGTACCGTTTACACGCATTTCATAATGCAGGTGGCAGCCCTCTTTTGCTTCAACAGGAATCTTGCCGAGCACACCGACTGCATCCCCCTGTCTGACCGTATCACCCACTGCAAGGGTAATGCTGTCAAACCGCAGACCGCAGTATTTTGCCGTGGCACCGTTGCCGAAATCCAATTCCACAACACCGCCCCATGAGGTATCCTCATACACAGCCGTCACGGTTGCATCCGCAGCAGCAATCACACTGTCGCCTTCATCAGCACCGAAATCAACACCGTTGTGCGTTCTCCAATCGCTCATGGTATCTGAAAAAACAGGCACACCCATGCTGAAATCCTTGACAATATCCGTTCCTGCAGGCAGCATATACTGCATGCTTGCCTTTCCGTCCACAGGCTTTCCGTCCACTGCAACAGTCTGACTTGCCTGCTCGGTTGTGTTTCCGAACACAGCATCCGCAAAGCTGCTTTCTTCTTCAAAAATGGCATCCGCAAGAGATGCAAACTCGTCGGGTGTCCAACCTACATTTGCAGTGGTTTTTTCCACATCCTGCGGAATACTTTCAAGCACCTGCGATGTGGTCGGCTCATTGCTTGTGCCGGCTTGCGTCAAGGGATTGCTCTTGTTTGTTGTTACCTGTGCAAGCACACCCACACCAATCGCAAATGCACACGCACCGAGTAAAATAAATGCATTACGGCGGTTTTTGCCGTTCTTTTTTTCTGTATCGTTAATCATCAAAACGAACACCTCCGATGCAAGTTTTGCCCTTTGCGGGATAAATATGCAAAAGAAGGTGCTTATAAAAAATTTTTTTCAATTTTTGCAAACAAATGTTTGCTTTTTAAAAACATTTGTGCTATACTATTATTAAGTAATAAGATTCTTCATTCTTTTTACAGAAAGGAGTTTTCCATGAAAGATTTAAACGCAACACAGAAAAAGATTTATGAATATCTCTCCGAGCGTTCACAGAACGGTGTGCCGCCCTCGGTGCGTGAAATCGGCGCTGCGGTAGGCTTGAAATCCACCTCGTCGGTGCAGGCCAATCTTGATGCACTCGAGCAAGCAGGCTACATTGAACGCGACCCCATGCTCAAGCGCTCCATCCGTGTGCGCGGCAACAGTGCAAGCTACACACAGGTTCCCCTCATCGGTACCGTTACGGCCGGCATGCCTATTCTTGCCGTGGAAGCCATTGAGGGCTATGTTCCTTACGGCGGTGATGTTTCAAGAGACAAGTCCCTGTTCGCACTGCGTGTCCGCGGTGACAGCATGATCAATGCAGGCATTCTCAACAATGACATTGTGATTGCCGAAAAAACACCCTATGCTGTCAACGGTGACATTGTGGTTGCCATGCTCAATGATGAAGCCACCGTCAAGCGCTTTTACAAGGAAAACGGACACTTCCGCCTGCAGCCCGAAAATGATGCCTATGAGCCGATTATTTCGGATGAAATCATCATTCTCGGCAAGCTGGTTTCCCTTGTCCGCTACTATTAACTCTGTTCTTATTACACACAAAAAAATCCCTGTACGAATGATGCACTGCCCCAATTTGTACGGACAGCACAAAAAACACCCCTGAGGTAGAAATGATTAAGTTTTAAGCGACATACTGACTTCGTTTTTCAAGCGGAGTCAGTTTTGTTTTTAGTTGGATTCTTTCGTGATTGTAAAAGTGG
>JAZOWJ010000075.1:0-6019 GCA_045659125.1 Acutalibacteraceae bacterium | reverse complement strand
TTCCTAAGACCGCTTGGCCTCCGACTTTCACCCAGCCCCCCGCACGCTACAACGAAGCAAGCCTTATCAAGACCCTTGAGGAAACAGGTGTCGGCAGACCGTCCACCTATGCTTCCATCATTTCCACCATTGTGGACAGAGGCTATGTTGTGCGTGAGCAGAAGCTGATGAAGCCCACCGAGCTCGGCATTGCCACCACCCATCTTCTGCGTGAGCAGTTCCCCAAAATCGTCAACACCAAATTCACCGCAACCATGGAAAATGACCTCGACCGCATCGAGCAGGAGGGGTATGACTATGTGAAAATGCTGCACGAATTCTATGATGATTTCGTGGTTACGCTCGACAAGGCCAAGAGTGCCATGGACGGTGTCAAGATTCAGCTCGAAGAGGACAAAACCGACATCCCCTGCGAAAAGTGCGGTGCACTGATGGTCATCAAGGTCGGCAGATTCGGCAAGTTCCTTGCCTGCCCGAAGTATCCCGATTGCAAAACCACCAAGCCTTATGTTGAAAAGACCGATGCAAAATGCCCCGTTTGCGGCGGTGAGGTCATCGGCAAAAAGACCAAAAAGGGCTATACCTTCTTCGGCTGCTCGAATTATCCCACCTGCTCGTTCATGACATGGGATACACCCACCGCAGAGGCTTGTCCGCAGTGCGGCTCGTCGTTGTTCCGCACCCGTGGCGGTGTTATTAAGTGCAACAAGGAAGGCTGCGGCTACGAAACCAAGGCAAAGCGCGGCAAGAAGGCAGACAGCGATGAATAAAACAGCAGCCGTCATCGGCGGCGGCTTTGCAGGTGTGGAGGCTGCCCTGCAGCTGGCTCGTGCAGGTGTGTTTGTCACATTGTATGAGATGAAGCCGCACCGCTTTTCCCCCGCCCATAACAGTGAAAAATTAGCGGAGCTTGTGTGCTCCAATTCCTTCAAGGCAGAGCGCCTGAATTCCGCAGCAGGTCTGCTGAAGGCGGAAATGGAAAAATTCGACTCTGTCTGCGTGTATGCCGCCAAACAGACCAAGGTGCCTGCAGGCGGTGCACTCGCTGTGGACCGTGACCTGTTTTCGTCACTGGTCACTGAAATTGTTGAAAAAGAAGAAAACATCACCGTTGTGCGTCAGGAGGTGTCCGCACTTCCCGAGGCTGATTGTGTCATTATCGCAGCAGGTCCGCTTGCAAGCGATGCCTTGTCGCCTGTGCTCGATGAATTGTGCGGTGAGGGACTGCATTTCTTTGATGCAGCGGCCCCCATCGTGTCTGCAGACAGCATTGACCCTGCCTTCAGCTTCGCACAGTCGCGTTATGACCGTGGCGGTGAGGATGATTACATCAACTGCCCCATGAACAAGGAGGAATATGAGCGCTTTTATGAAGCACTCATCACCGCCGAGGGGGCACATCTGCACGATGTGGATAAGAAAAAGGATGTCTACGAGGGCTGCATGCCCATTGAGGTGCTTGCCAAGCGCGGCAAGGATGCCATCCGCTACGGCCCCATGAAGCCTGTCGGTCTTGTAGACCCCAACACGGGCCACCGTCCGTGGGCTGTTGTGCAGCTTCGTAAGGAAAACGACAAGGGCACGATGTATAATCTTGTCGGCTTTCAGACCAACCTCAAATTCGGCGAGCAGCAGCGTGTGTTTTCCATGATTCCTGCTTTGCATGATGCGAAATTTGAGCGCTTCGGTGTCATGCACCGCAACACCTTTATGGATGCTCCGCGGCTTCTCAACAGCGGCTTTCAGCTCAAAAAACAGCCGCACATCTTCTTTGCAGGGCAGATTACGGGTGTTGAGGGCTATATGGAATCTGCTGCGGCAGGTATTCTTGCAGGCATCAATGCCGTGCGTTATCTGCAGGGCAAGGAGCATCTGCAGCTGCCCGAGGTCACCATGCTGGGTGCTTTGAGCGCCTATGTTGCGGATGAAAGTGTAAAAAATTACCAGCCTATGGGCGCGGCAATGGGACTTCTGCCCCCCGTCGGCGAAAAAATAAGAGACCGTGCCGAGCGTTACGCAAGAATTGCCGAGCGTTCGCTCAACGCACTTGACAGCTATATCGAAAAGGAACAATTATGAGTATTGAACAAGTCATCGGCTACACATTTCAGAATCGTGCGTTGTTGAAGCTTGCGCTGACGCATTCCTCTGCCTGCAACGAAAAAACGGCAGGTCAGAACAATGAGCGCCTGGAATTTTTAGGTGACTCTGTGCTCGGCTTCATTACTGCCGAGTATCTGTGGAATGCACATCCCGACCTGCCCGAGGGGCAGCTCACCCGCCGCCGTGCATCCGCCGTCTGCGAAAAGGCACTTGCAGGCTATGCAGGAAAATTCGGGCTGGGTAACTATCTTTACATGGGCCGCGGTGAAGAAATGACAGGCGGCAGAAAGCGTGCTTCCATTCTTGCCGATGCGTTTGAGGCTCTGCTGGCCGCCATTTATCTCGACGGCGGCATTGAGCAAGCCAAAAAGTTCTGCCTGCCGTACATCATTGAAGGCGACAAGCAGACCGAGGAATTTGTCGATTACAAAACCGAGCTGCAGGAAATTGTGCAGAAAAATCCCGGCGAAGCACTGTCTTATGTTACCGTGGAGGAAAGCGGTCCTGCTCACAACCGTACCTTTGTTGTGGAGGTGCATCTCAATTCCAACTGCCTTGCAGAGGGAACGGGGCCGAGCAAGAAAAAGGCAGAGCAGGATGCGGCACGCAAGGCACTTCTGCTGATGGGTGTGCGTGAATAATGAAGCACCGCAATGTGTCGCTGTTTGTGCCGCATGAGGGCTGTCCGCATGCGTGTACATTCTGCAATCAGAAGGTCATATCGGGGCAGAGCATCGCATTGACGGTTGAAGAAATACGCTCGTCCTGCGAAAAAGCACTGCAAAGCGACGGCTATCTGCCCGAAAACAGTGAAATCGCCTTTTTCGGCGGCAGCTTCACCGCCATTCCGACCGAAAAACAGATTTTTTATCTTGAAAGCGTGCAGGCGTTTATCGGGGTGCATAAATTCGGCTCTGTCCGTATTTCCACCCGACCCGACTGCATCACCGAAGAAAATCTTACCCTTTTAAAACAGTATCATGTCAAAAATATAGAGCTCGGTGCGCAGAGCATGTCCGACGAGGTGCTCATTGCAAACAAAAGAGGCCATACCGCAGCGCACACCGAGCAAGCCGTCCGACTGCTGCGCAAGCACGGCTTCGGTGTCGGCCTGCAGATGATGACGGGGCTTTACAAAAGCAGTCCCGAAGCAGATTTGTTCACCGCAAGGGAATTTGTCCGTCTGCAGCCCGATACGGTACGCATTTATCCCACCGCCGTGCTTGAGGGCACTGCCCTCGCAGACCTTTACAAAAGCGGTGAATATTGTCCGCAGACACTCGATGAAGCGGTTTTGCTTTGTTCACAGCTTCTTTCCCTGTTCCGTGAAAACGGCATCCGTGTCATCCGCACGGGGCTGCATGCAGGCGGCGATGTGCAGGGTAATCTGCTTGCAGGGGTTTTTCATCCCGCATTCGGAGAGCTGTGTGAGGGTGAAATCTATTACAATAAAATATTGCTTGCCCTTGCGCAAAAACCGCAGGGCAGCTACACGGCTTTTGTGAACCCTTCGGAATTTTCAAAGGCCGTGGGACAAAAACGGAAAAATCTCATCCGCCTTTCGCAGCAGGGCTATACCTGTCGGGTGAAGGCAGATGTCAATATAGAAAAATACCGTGTTTGCATACGCGGTGAAACAGAGGAAAACGAATGTATTTAAAAGCACTGGAAATGCAGGGCTTCAAGTCCTTCCCGGACAAAACAGTCCTCAAATTTGATAAAGGCATGACAGGTGTTGTCGGTCCGAACGGTTCGGGCAAGAGTAACATCTCCGATGCTGTGCGCTGGGTTCTCGGCGAGCAATCCACAAAGAGCCTGCGCGGCAGCAAAATGGAGGATGTCATTTTCAGCGGTACCCGTGAGCGCCGTCCGCAGGGTTTTGCAGAGGTTACGCTGCGTCTTGATAATTCCGACCATGCGCTGCAGTCCGACGAAACCGAGGTTTCCGTCACACGCCGTTATTATCGCTCGGGCGAAAGCCAGTATCAGATCAACGGCAGCACCGTGCGTCTGCGTGATGTCCATGAGCTGTTCATGGATACGGCTCTGGGCCGTGCCGGCTATTCCATGGTCAGTCAGGGTAAAATTGAAGATATGGTGTCTGCCAAGTCCGCAGATCGCCGTGATATGTTTGAAGAGGCTGCAGGGATTTCCCATTACCGCTACCGTCGTGCCGATGCACTGCGCCGACTCAATCAGGCAGAGGATAATCTTGTGCGTCTGCGTGATATTCTGACGGAATTGCAGTCGCGTGTCGGGCCGCTTGCCGAGCAAAGCCGCAAGGCACAGAAGTTTTTGGTGCTTGCCGAAGAAAAAAAGGAGCTTGAAATCGGTCTGTGGCTGGCAACGCTCAACCGTTCGCAGGATCTGCTGCGTGAGCAATCCAACCGCATCACCGTAGCCCGTGAGCAATATAATGAAATCAACCGTCAGCTCGAAGAAGCTGCAGCCGCCATTGACCTGTCGGCAGAAGAAAGCCGCAGCATCACCCTTCGCATGGAGGAGCTGCGTGACAAGGCTTCCCTGTATGAGGAGCAGGCTGCTGCACTCGATGCGCAGGCAGCCGTCGGCGAAGCCAACATCCGTCATAATGATGATACGGTTTCTCGTCTGAAGGCGGAATTGGGCAATGAGGAGCAGACCCGTCTTGACCTTGAGCAGACCATTCGTGAATCCGAAAAGGAAATCGATGCGCTTCGTGAACGCGAGGAAAAGCAGAACCGTGTTGCCGAAGGCATTGAGGCGGAGCTGAGTGCACTCAAAAGCCGTGATGAGGAATTTTCCGACGAATACAATGCCGTCAGCCGTGCGCTGGATGCACTTTCACTTGAGCTTTCCCGTGTGGAAATCATGGTTTCCTCCGCCACAAGCTCGGTGGATGAAATTGCAGGCCGCATGAATGCCGTTGCAGAGCAGCTGCAGCGCAGAAACGAAGAAATTACACTTTTGCACACGCAGGAGGAGCTCCTGCAGGGCAAGCTCAATAAACAGGACGAAAGGGTCAATGAGCTGAACAACACCGTTACAGGCTTTGCACTTCGTCTTACCTCCCGCAAGGAAAAAGCGGAAAAGAAAAAAGAAGAATACGAAAACAAGAAGCTGCTGCTTTCCGCCAAGCAATCCCGTCTTGCCATTCTCGAGGACACCGAAAAGAGCATGGAGGGCTATCAGGGCTCGGTCAAGGCAGTCATGCGTGAGGTGCGCAGAGGCACACTCACAGGCATCCACGGCACATTGTCACAGCTTATCAGCGTTGAGGATGCCTACACCATCGCCATCGAAACGGCTTTGGGCAATGCCATTCAGGATATCGTCAGCGAAACCGAAAACGATGCAAAGCGTGCCATCGCCATTCTCAAAAGCACCAACGCAGGCCGTGCAACCTTCCTGCCCTTGTCGGCGGTGCGCGGCAGAAGTCTGGACGAAAAAGGACTTTATGATTGCTACGGCTTTGTAAGCCTTGCGCCCGACCTCGTTTCGTGCGATGATAAATACCGCGAAATCATTTCCTCCTTGTTGGGCAAAACCGTGGTCGCCGAAGACCTCGATTGTGCCATCGACATTGCAAAAAAATACAATTACCGTTTTAAAATCGTTACCCTCGACGGGCAGGTCATCAATGCAGGCGGCTCTATGACGGGCGGCTCACGCATTCAGAATGCAGGCTTCATTTCCCGTGCCAACGAAATCGACCGCCTGAAAAACGAAAGCACTGCCCTTGCAGGTGACATTGCAAAATGCAGCGAGGAGGTCAAAAAGGCAAATGCCGACCTCTCTCTTGCCAATGCCGAGCTTGAGGGTGCGCAGGCAGACCTCATGCGTGCAAACGAAGAAAAGCTGCGCATCGAAAGCGACCTGAAGATTCTGCAGGGACGCATCAACGAGGCAGCATCCGCTGTGCAGGCACTCGGGGACG